>NZ_JBNPMZ010000014.1:0-85924 GCF_050314255.1 Sporofaciens sp. SGI.106 | reverse complement strand
ATGAGTTACAACACCTTCTGTCGGCAGCTTGCCGTTTCCGATCCACTCAATTACCGTATCATAGCAGAACGGGCTTAAGTGTACTCCGAGAAGGTCTAACTCTTTACGGTCGGAGATAATACTCCAGTCAACAGTTACCGGCTGTCCGAATACGGAGAACTCTACGAAACGTCCCATCTTACGGATGCAGTCAAGTCCCTGCTGTACGCTGGACGGATGTCCGCTTGCTTCGATATAAATATCACATCCATAGCCGCCTGTCATCTCTTTGATCTTTGCTACAACATCTTCTTTTGCCGGATTCATAACAACGTCTGCTCCGAATTCTTTTGCCTTTGCAAGACGGTCATCGTTAATATCCAGTACGATGAGGCACTTCGGATTTGCCTGTCTCAGAGCACCCACCATACCAAGTCCAAGTGTTCCTACACCAGACTGAACTACTACATCCGTTGTCTTAACCTGTGCACGGTCTACACAGTGGAATGAACATGCATATGGCTCGATCAGAGCTGCTTTTTCGATTGGCATATCTGCCGGTACCAGATAAGGAAGAGCTTCTTTTGTAAGTTTTACATACTCAGCCATACCACCATTTACATTATTCTGGAATCCGAACAGATCGTGCTTCTCGCACATCCAGTGGCGTCCTGTCTTACAGAACATACACTCTCCACATGGTACGATCTGCTCCGGACAGATTCTGTCACCAATCTTCCAGTTTCCTTTTACGTTCGGTCCGATCTCTACAACTTTACCCACGAACTCATGTCCAGGAATCATAGGCTCCTTGATATATTTCGGCTGTCCGTCAAATCCCCAGAAACTTGCAGCTCCTGCAAAAGCCTTGGTATCACCTGCACAGATACCGCATGCCTCCACTTTCAGAATCATCTCGCCCTCGCCGGCTCTCGGTGTGTCCACCATCTCGAATCTGTAATCCCCAGGTGCATAAGCTACGATTGCTTTCATTTTTGCTGGTAAATTGCTCATAATTTGTCTCCTTTCAACTTCATACATTCGTTTTACTTTTGTAAATATCCTTTACTTAAGTTTATAACGAATACTCAGAATAGTCAATTATAGTAAACGTAGAATTACGCCCCCATTTTTTGTGTATTATACACAATGTTTTTCATTCAATTGCTTGTTTTTTGTGTTTATGTTATAATTTTACTAGCAGTAAACATTATCAATTAAGATGAGAGGACGACCGCTATGCAGAAAGCGACAACAGCCGAATTGAAAGTAACAAATCAAAAAAACGTACTTTCCTATATCTACAAGGTACATAAAACTTCCAAGTCCGACCTTGCAGAGAAACTGGGTTTTAGCCGCCCTACCATAAACCAGTGTCTGAAAGAGCTGGAAGAATTAAAATTAATTGAAAAAAATGGCTATTTCGAGTCCACTGGCGGACGCAAAGCAGATGCTATCACATTTATTGCTTCCGCAAAAATTGCTATCGGAGTGGAACTATTAAAAAACTCCTACGAGATTACAGCCATTAATCTCTACGGAGATATTATCCGCTCCGTCCGTCATCAGTGTTTATTTGTCAACAACTCCGATTATTATACAGGAGTATGCCATTCTATCACCAATTTTATTGATTCACTCAATATTGACACAGACAAGATTCTCGGAGTAGGCATTGTACTTCAGGGGCTTATCTCCTCGGACGGCACCTGTGTCACTTATGGTAAAATTCTTGACTGTACCGGACTGGACATTAAAAGCTTTACAGCACATCTTCCCTACCCGTGTCAGATGATTCATGACGCGGAGGCTGCCGCAAATGTTGAACTATGGAATTCAGATGCAGTACAGAACGCTCTCTTTCTCCACATTCGCGGTAATCTGAGTGGTGCCTTTATTGTAAACCATACATTTTTAAAGGGGAATGAACTGAAAAGTGGTGTCATCGAACATATGACCCTGGTCGAAAATGGAAATCTTTGTTATTGTGGTAAACGTGGATGTGTGGAAGCATACTGTTCTCTTCATGCTTTGCTCCAGAATGATACTGATATCGAATTATTTTTTCAGAATCTGCGTTCAGGCAAAAGGGATGAAGTAAGACGATGGAACATTTATCTGTCGCACCTTGCAACAGCTATTGACAACATTCACATGCTGATTGACTATGATATTATATTGGGAGGTATCCTTCCGAAATATCTGGAGCCTTCCGATATCTCGCTGCTCCATCGATTAATCAAAGAGCGAACGGCATTTCCTACTAATCGGGAATTTATCCGGATTGGAAGCCATCTGACCGTTCCTAATGCGAAAGGAGCTGCTCTTCCTTATGTGCAAAAATATCTGGATAGTGTTTTGAAGTAATATTTATCTCAAAAATCCCCCGCCAGCGGACAGCTATTCCGCATAACGGGGGATTTTCTTTATTTTTTACTTTCCAAGCATGGCAAGCAATTCATTTTTAGGTTTTGCTCCCATTTCACGTTTTACCATCTCGCCATTTTCAAACACCATAAGTGTCGGAATGGACATTACTCTGTATTCCCTTGCCAGCTCCGGCTGTTCATCTACATTGACCTTGCAGATCTTCACATCTGTAAGTTCATTGCCCAGCTCCTCAATGATTGGAAGAACCATCTGACATGGTCCGCACCATGGTGCCCAGAAATCCACCAGTACCGGAATACCGGATTCCAATACTTCCTGCTTAAATGTTTCTTTCGTCAAATGTATAGCTGCCATAATCATTCTCCTTTTCTTTTGTACTTATTTTGTTTCGTTATGATTATATTATACATTCTATTCAATCGGTTCAAAATCAGCTGCTCCATGCTTACACAGCGGGCAGATAATATCATCCGGCAGTTCATCACCTTCATAAACATATCCGCACACCTTGCAGACAAATCCTTTCTTGCCCTCTGTATCCGGCTTCGGCTTTACATTTTTCTGATAGTAAGTATAAGTCATAGTCTCAACTTTGGAAATGACTCTTGCTTCTGTAATGCTGCAAATGAACATTCCATGAGTATCCAGATCCACATACTGCTCAACCTTCAGTGACATGAAGGAGTTGATATATTTCGGAAGGAATACCAGCCCGTTATCTGAGCGAAGTGGTTCACAATTTGCAAATTTATCAACTGTTCTTCCGCTCTGGAATCCAAAGATCTCAAATACCTTGAACGGTGCGTCTGTAGACAGACAGTTAAGATTCATCACTCCTGTCTGCTTAATCACATGGTGAGAATAATTTGCCTTATTAATTGTAACTGCAACCCTGTTCGGTGTATTGGTAACCTGGGATACCGTGTTAACAATCAGACCATTATCCTTCTTGCCATCATTGGACGTTACTACATAGAGGCCATATCCAATATTGAACAGTGCTGTCAGGTCGTTCTTGTCCGCTGTCTCTGTATGCTGTGCAATATAATCGCAGCAAAGCTCCTCTGCCAGAGCCTCAAGCTGTGCGCTACTTTCCTCATTCAGTGCAGACAGGATCTTTACCGTCGTATTGGCAAAGGTCAGTTTCTTGCTGTTCTCAAGCATTCCTTTCATCACTTTAGCTGCAAGCGGAGCCCATGAACCGTTTTCTATAAATGCAACGGTGCGATTCTGATAATTCCGCTCAGTCAGGTGCTCAATAAACTCTCGCATAAACGGGAAAATGTCCGCATTATAAGTTGTGGTTGCCAGAATCAGTTTATTATAACGGAACGCATCCTCAACTGCCTCAGCCATATCCGTACGCGCAAGGTCATGCAGTGCGATCTTCGGGCAGCCTTTTGCTCTCAGTTTATCTGCCAGAATATCTACAGCCTTTTTTGTATTTCCATAAACAGAGGTATATGCAATAACGATTCCCTCTGACTCGGCCTCATAAGAGGACCATGTCTTGTAAAGGCCCAGATAATATCCCAGATTTTCCTTAAGGATCGGTCCATGCAGCGGACAGATCGTCTGAATATCCAGCCCTTCCGCTTTCTTAAGCAGTTTCTGAACCTGTACTCCGTACTTGCCAACAATTCCAAAGTAATAACGGCGAGCTTCACATGCCCAGTCCTCGTCCACATCAAGAGCTCCGAATTTTCCGAATCCGTCTGCGGAGAAAAGGACCTTATCATGCTCATCGTACGTCACCATAACCTCCGGCCAGTGAACCATCGGCGCTGCAACAAATGACAGAGTGTGTGTTCCAAGAGAAAGGGTATCGCCCTCTTTGATCACAAGATTTCTTCCTTCAAAATCTGTACCAAAAAACTGACGCATCATAGCAAGTGCCTTTTCGCTTGCCACAACAGTAACACCCGGATATAACTGCATAAAATTAGCAATATTGGCAGAATGATCCGGTTCCATATGCTGAACGATCAGATAATCCGGCTGGCGGTCTCCCAACAATGCACCGATTTTATCCAGCCATTCATGCTTGAAACGGGCATCTACCGTATCCATAACTGCAATCTTCTCATCCATAATTACATAGGAATTATATGCCATACCATTTGGAACATCATACTGACCTTCGAACAAATCTATCTCATGATCATTCACACCTACATATTTAATGTCATTGGTAATATCCATCTCACTATCTCCTTTACTTTTTAATATGATTAGTTTAGCACGGTTTCACCAACTCAACAACCTCATATCTTGTTTTTTGTCGTATGCATGGCAAAAAAAGAGGAGCAAACGCCCCTCTTTCTGTCTATAAGGTTTTTATAAATTTTTTAAATGCCTTTCTTCCTTCTTCTGTGCATTTATATACACCGGCATCTTCCAGAACATGAGTAAATGTAATTCCCACTTCTTTTTTCAGAATATCCATCACATTTCCAGACGTAAATGCATCGTACTTTCCACGGAATGCCTCTACCCAGTCTGCATGCTTCTCGATTTTCTCGTTGCTTCTGATATCCTTACCTTCCACCAGGTAATCTGCAAGAATTTCAAGCTCCTCTTTCAGTCTTGACGGCAGAACAGCAAGTCCCATTACCTCGATCAGGCCGATATTTTCCTTTTTAATATTATGATACTGTGCATGCGGATGATACAGTCCCAGCGGATGCTCCTCCGTAGTCAGGTTGTTTCTGAGTGTCAGGTCTAATTCAAACACATCTCCCACTTTACGTGCAATCGGAGTAATTGTATTATGCGGCTCTCCGTCAGTCTCTGCAAAAATGCAGGCCTCTTCATCCGTATATCCTCTCCATGCCTGCAGAACATGATCTGCAAGATCGATCAGGCGTTTCTCATCTGTGCTTCGAATCCTGAGTACGGACAATGGCCATTTTACAATACCTGCTTCCACATCTTCGTATCCCGGAATGGTAACCGGCACTTCAATCGGTGCTTTTGCCATTGCAAATGTATAATGTCCACCCTGGAAATGATCGTGGCTCAAAATGGAACCTCCAACGATCGGCAGATCCGCATTGGATCCCAGGAAATAGTGTGGGAACAGCTTTACAAAATCAAACAGTTTAATAAATGTCTGTTTCTCAATCTTCATCGGTGTATGCTGTCCGTTAAATACGATACAATGCTCATTGTAATATACATATGGTGAATACTGGAATCCCCAGTTACTGTCATTAATCGTAATCGGAATAATTCGGTGATTCTCTCTTGCCGGATGGTTCAGACGTCCGGCATATCCCTCATTTTCTACACAGAGAAGACATTTTGGATAGCTGCTGGCCTTTGCATTTCTTGCAGCGGCAATTGCCTTCGGATCCTTCTCCGGCTTTGAAAGATTGATCGTAATATCAATCTCACCATATGGAGAATCCACCTTCCATTTCATATCCTTTTTCACACGATAGCGGCGAATGTAATCGCTGTCCTGACTAAGCTTGTAAAAATAATCTGTTGCAGCCTCCGGAGACTCCTCGTATTTTCTTCGGAAGGAATCCTGTACCTGAGCCGGACGCGGCATCAGGCAGTTCATAATCTTTGTATCGAAAAGATCACGGTACCCGATACTGTTCTCGATAATGCCACGTGTACATGCCTCATCCAGAAGCTCCGCAAGAATCTCTTCCAATGCAATTTCTGACATATCACATTCTACATCCTCATAATCATCCTCATGGAAGAGCTCTAACAGGAGATTCGTTGTATAGATACGCTCACACTCCGGTGTAAGTCCGGTTCTAACACCATATTCAACTAATTTTTTAATGCTCTCTGATAACATTTTTCTATCCTCCAAACACTGATATCTGACTATTATATTCGTTAAATAATTATGCTATTTTATAAGCACCGTCTCCGATATCGACTACATAGAATTCCGCTTCGTGTCCGACTTTTTCCTCGTACGCTTTACCAATGGTCTCAATAAAGGTGTCTACTGCATCATTTTCAACAATACTTACCGTACATCCTCCGAATCCGCCTCCTGTAATTCGGGAACCGATGACTCCCGGAATCTTCCATGCCAGATCTACCAAAATATCAATTTCCTCACAGGACACCTCATAATCATCTCTCAGAGAAACGTGAGACGCATTCATCAGTTCACCGAACAGCTTCACATCACCGGCCTGAAGAGCTGCTACTGCACGGATTGCTCTCTGATTTTCATATACCGCATGTTTTGCTCTCTTACGTCTGATTTCATCTTTGATGGCAGATTTGTGAGTCTCGAATTCCTGCTCTGTCAAATCGCCCAAAGTCTGAATCTCAACCTCTGCCTGAAGTTCTTTCAGTGCAGTCTCACATTCATTTCTTCTATCATTATAGGCAGAATCCACCAGACTGTGTTTTACCTTGCTGTTGGTAATGACGATTCTTGCATTCTCAAGAACCACCGGTGCATACTCATAATGCAGCGTATTCGTATCCAGGAAAATCGCATGATCCTTTTTGCCCATAGCGCTTGCAAACTGATCCATAATACCACAGTTACATCCATTAAAGTTGTTCTCTGAATCCTGCCCGATCAGTGCGATTTCAACCATTGACACATCAAATCCAAAAACATCTTTAATAATCAGACCGGTCAGAACCTCCAGTGATGCTGAAGAAGACAAACCGGAACCATTCGGGATATTACCATAAATCAGAATATCCAGTCCATGTGTAAGCTTGTATCCTCTCTTTTCAAATGCCCACATAACTCCCTTCGGGTAGTTTGTCCATCCGGCTTTCTTGGACGGAACCAGATCATCCAGACTAGTCTCAATGATTCCAAGTTTTTCAAAATTTGCAGAATAAAAACGAATCACTCTGTCTTCACGGCTTCTTACAATTCCATAGGTTCCGATTGTAAGAGCACATGGGAATACGTGTCCCCCGTTATAGTCTGTATGCTCTCCGATTAAGTTTACTCTTCCCGGTGCAAAATATTTCTGGATTTCTCCACCATTTCCATATAATTTTTCGAATTTTTCAACTAATTTCTGTACCATTTCTATGTCTTCTCCTTTTACTCTATTTCTGCACAGTGCTTCGTTTCCCTGTTGCAGTTCTATCCTTCTTGTTTTATAATTATAATGAGATTAAAATCATCCGGCAATAAGTATAATATACAAAACTATAACTATATTGAGTTTTATCCGAAAGGCGACAAATATGATTCAGATTAGTATCGGTGGCAACCGAAAAGAAATGAAATCCCACGGAGACTATCATTTTCCCGTTCATATCAGCGAGGAATCCATCAGCACTTATGAGGGTGGTGCTTTCCTCTGGCACTGGCATCCGGAAGTTGAACTGACATGGATTCGGTCAGGTCAGATTGAATACTACGTCAACGAAAGCCGATATATTCTTTCCGAAGGGGAAGGACTGTTTGGCAACAGTAATACCCTGCATTCCGGATATATGGTAGACGGACAGAACTGTGAATATTTGTCTATTACCTTCCACCCCCGCTTCATCTATGGTTACGAAAACAGCATTCTACAGACCAAATATGTAGAACCACTGATTTCCAACCCGGGCTGCAGCTCACTAAAGCTTGACCCCTGTACAGACTGGCAGGGCGAGATTCTGAATCTGATGCAGGAGATTCATTCCATGTCTGCCCATCCGCCTTTAGATTATGAGATGAAGCTACATTTGTACCTGTCACGCATCTGGCAGCTTCTCTATCTCTATTTTGCCTCTATTCCGGACGTTGCTCCTTCCGAAGGCGAACATTTGGACAGACTGAAGGTGATACTTGGCTATATCCAGGAGCATTACAGCGAACCGATAACACTGGAAGACATTGCCGGGAGTGTGAACATCTGTCGGAGTGAATGCTGCCGTTTTTTCAAGAAACATATGAATATGACCCTGTTCGAATATCTGATGTTCTACCGGATTCAGCAAAGTCTTCCTCTGCTTAAAACAAATGAAAGTATTACAAAAATCGCCGGGATGACAGGATTTTCCAACCCCTGCTATTACGGCAAAATTTTCAGAAGATATATGAACTGTTCACCCAGTCAGTATCGAAAGGAAAAAAGCGGAACGCCGTAAAGCCACAGCGTTCCGCTTTCCGTATTTTATTCTGTTCAGGAGTCTCTTATTCCGGAATCTCCTCATAGTGTTTCATCAATGCCTGTGTTCCGAATTCTCCATATCCTTCCGCTTCCAGTTCTTCATAATTGGCAAGAACCTGACTCAGAACTTCCAGACTCAGATCGCTTCTATTGGCCTCCATAAGCGCCAGCTTCATATCCTTCACGAAATGCTTCAGGAAAAATCCCGGCGCAAAGTCCTCCGCCAGAATCTTCGGTCCAAAAGTACTGAGCTGTGTGCTTCCCGCAGCTCCCGTAGATACGGAATCCAACACCGTCTGAAGATCAAGCCCTTTTGCCTTTGCATAGGTAAGCGCCTCACACACACCTGACAGTGTACCAGCTATGATAATCTGGTTCGCCAGCTTGGCATGCTGTCCGCAGCCTGCTTCTCCCTGATAATTAATATTTGTTCCCATTGCTTCAAACAGAGGCCTGCATGCGTCAAAATCCTCCTTCTTTCCACCGACCAGGATAGAAAGAGTTCCCTTCTTTGCCCCGATATCTCCTCCCGTAACAGGGGCATCCAGAACATGATATCCTTTTTCCGTTCCTTCCTTATATATTTTCTCTGCCAGCATAGGACTTGTAGTAGTCATATCAATCAGATATGCCCCCTCTTTTGCACTATCCAGAATATTCTGTGGGTCAAAATAAACTTCTTCCACATCCTGAGGGAATCCTACGATTGTAATAACCGCATCCATGTCCGCAACACATTCCCGGATAGACTCATGAAAGACAGCACCTTCACTGATTACATCTTCAACCTTCGCTTTTGTACGGGCATAAATATGTAATTCAAATCCCGCTTTCATAAGATTACGTACCATGGATTTTCCCATGATGCCAACTCCGATAAATCCTATTTTTTTCATCATTTCACCTCGATATCCGTTTTTTCTTTATTATACCTGAAAGAGCATAAAAGAACAAATCCAAGCAGAATCATTGCTACAACCATCCAGCCTGTCAGCATTGCAGTTCCCATACCACAGAATTTATCATAATATCCCTTCAGATAAATAAGCACAATAATAAGAGGAATACCATAAGCCACATAAGGCCGTACAAACGAAGGAAACTTAATTCCATTTCCGGTATTGACCTCTGTCAGGAAATTTTCCCATCCCCATCCATTCTTTTTCGTACAAAATAATACATAACCAAGACTTCCCAAAGGCAGGAGATTATTGGATACAATAAAGTCCTCCAAATCCATAATAGTACTGCCTTCCCCCAGAAGCTGTATACCGGAAAGCAAATTAAATCCCAGTACACACGGCATGCTGAAGATGATAATCACCACTGCACATACCCACACACTTTTCTTTCTTGTCCATCCCAGCATATCCATATTAAAAGAAATCAGATTCTCAAATACTGCCACAATAGTCGAAAAGGCTGCAAAAGTCAGAAACAGAAAGAACAAAGCTCCCCAGAGGCGTCCGCCCGGCATCCGGGCAAAAATATTCGGAATTGTGATAAAGATAAGACTTGGTCCGGCTCCCGGCTCAATCCCAAATGCAAAGCATGCAGGAATAATAATAAATCCCGCCATCAATGCAACAAAAGTATCCAGTGCTGTAATCGTAACTGCCTCTCCGGTAAGACTTCTCTCCCTGTCCATATAGCTTCCGAATATAAGCATCGCGCCAATACCGATAGAAAGAGTAAAAAATGCCTGGCTCATGGCACCAAAAATCACATTACCGATTCCAACTTCCATCATCTTTCCAAAATCCGGAACCAGATAAAAACGAATTCCTTCCCCTGCTCCCTGAAGAAAAATAGAATGAACTGCCAGAACTACCATAATTGCTAAAAGAGCCGTCATCATTACCTTCGTCACGCGCTCAATACCGCCCTTCAGACCAAAAGCACATACAACAAATCCAATCACACAGATCAGTACAGTCCAGAATACCATAACGGGAGCATTTCCCATCATATCACCAAAGGCACCTGTAACCTCTTCCGGCGAAGCACCCACAAAATCTCCACGAATACTTTTAAAACAATAGTAAAACATCCATCCGCCAACGGTGGTATAAAACATCATCAGAAGATAGCTTCCTATAATTCCGATCCACTTCATCTGATGCCAGCCGGTTCCTGACGGCTCCAGCTTCTCGAAAGCTGCTGCCACACTCCGTCTGCTTCCTCGTCCGACTGCAAATTCACAGACCAGAACCGGGATTCCCATAATTAACAGAAAGAGCAAATAAATCAAAATAAATGCTGCTCCTCCAAACTCTCCACACATATAAGGAAATTTCCATACATTTCCAATTCCAATCGCGCATCCGGCAGAGACCAGAATAAATCCCAGACGCGATCCAAATTTTTCTCGTTTCATTAACCTCTCTCCTTGTCTTTTGTCATAGCTTAAATATTATACTATATTGAGAGGTTTGAATGCAATTTCTTAATTTACTTTTCTAATGTATATTGCCGAAAATGGCGAAAGATTTAATAACAGATCTCCATTTTCTACTATTCCATTACTAATCGGATAATCACCATAGCGAGGAGGCTCGCTGAAAAAAACCACCTCATATTTCCCATTCTCTAACGAAAGGGAGTATCCTTTCTGTTCCTTATCAGAAAAATTAAATACAGCAATCAGTTCCTGTTCTCTGCTTTTTCGCTTAAATGCATACACACAACGTTCCTCCTGATAGCAGTCTATCCACTGAAAACCCTCTTCCCTGTAATCCCACGCCCACAGCGCCGGATTATTCAGATAAAAAATATTCAGCGCTTTCATAAACTGATGAAAATTATCATGAACCGGATAATTTAGAAGCCCCCAGTCCATCTCCCGCTTCTCATCCCACTCACGGAATTGCCCGATCTCATTTCCCATGAAATTCAGCTTCTTGCCGGGATGCGCATACATATACATATAGAAAGCTCTCGCCTGAGGAAATTTCCGGTCATAATCTCCATTCATCTTCTGCAGGATAGTCGCTTTCCCGTGAACCACCTCATCATGGGATAACGGAAGCAGGTAATTCGCTTCAGGATAATACATCATAGAAAAAGTAAGCTTATGATAATCCCTTACCCTGTCCTCCGGTGCTGACTGGAAATAGGCCAATGTATCATTCATCCATCCCATATCCCACTTGTAATCAAATCCCAGGCCACCTTCCCAGACAGCTTTTGTCACACCGGGATATGAGGTGGAATCTTCTGCCGCAAGCAAAATTCCGTGATGCCGTTCCTTCAGCCCCTGATTCATATAACGAATGAATTCCACCGCATTTCCATTTACCCCTCTCGCAGGATCTCCCTGCCAGTAGATAATACGGCTGATGGCATCCATCCTGAGACCATCTATATGGTACTCCTCCAGCCAGTAATTTGCACAGGACTGGAGAAAACTTCTGACCTCTCCCCTGGAATGAATGAAATTCTTACTTCCCCATTCACTTTCACCCACATCCTGATTTGGATATTCATACAAAGGAGTTCCGTCATAATTTGCCAGAGCATAAGTGTCTACCGCGAAATGCACCGGTACAAAATCCAGAATCACTCCGATATTATTCCGGTGAAACCTGTCCACCATCTCTTTTAACTCTAACGCTGTTCCGTAACGGGCGGTAGGACTGAAAAATCCCGTCGACTGATATCCCCAGGATTCGTCACAGGGGTGCTCGCCAAGCGGCATCAATTCCACATAATTGTACCCATTTTCTTTCAAATAAGGTATCAGTATTTCTGCCAGCTCCTGATAATGATACCATCCATTTTCATCCAGAGGATTTTCTCTCCAGGAACCGGCATGAATTTCATAAATATTCAGCGGCTTCTCTCTGCAGTCGCTGCGCTTTCCCATCCATTCCTCATCCGAGAACTGATAAGCATTCAAATCTCTGACAATAGACGCACTGTTTGGTCGAAGTTCCATCCCATAGCCATATGGATCACAATGATCAACACATTCTCCATTTTTCTGATAAATCCGGTATTTATACATCATACCCGGTTTTGCATCCGGAATATAACATTCCCAAAAGTTCTGATCTCCGATTCTGTTCATTGATGTTTCCATCCACTGATTAAATTCCCCGATAACCGCTATTCTTTCCGCTGCAGGAGCAAATGTCCGAAAAACAGCACCAGTATCCGCTGCTTTACATCCAAGAAAATGATGTGCATCAAATATTTTCCCCGTATAAAATCCATATATATCCATACCGATTGTCCTCCATTTATTTGACTGGTGTCGTTTATCTTGCTATACTATTTTAATAAATAAAACACATGCATTCCATCATCAATATTTGTCTTCAGTTGGATAATTGACTATTTTGGAAAAGTGTTAAAAAAGAGGTACTGTTATGGATTTAAGAATTAAGCGGACCAGAGCCAATATCACCAATGCATTCATTGAGCTGCGTGCAAGAAAACCCATCGAAAAAATCACGATAAAAGAGCTTTCCGATCTTGCATTTATCAACAAAGCAACCTTTTATCAGCATTACAGAGATATCTATGACTTATCAGAGTCTTTGGAAAACGAACTGATCAATAATATCCTGCGTTCCATTCCACATCCGGACACTTTGATCGAAAATCCCAGTCGGGCAACCCTGGAAATCACCAAAGCCATGATGTCACAGACTACTCTGCTGCACACCCTGTTCTCCGGAAGCCGTCAGGATATTATGATTACGCGTTTAGAAGAAAATATACGGGATATTATTCTCAAAAAACATCCCGAATATGAAAATAACCTTGAAAAAGAAATACTGATTACATTTCTGATTCAAGGTTCTTTCCATGCCTTTTTAAAGCACAGCAGTACCGATACCGACACGGCTGTGCAGATCATAGCTGCCTATGCCAGCCATCTGGCGTAGGCGGCTGAACTTACCTTCTTAACTTTTCTTTCCAAAAAGATTCAGGAACTTCTCCCAGATAGTCATCTGTTCCTTCTCTGAACTCTCCACTTCAATAACATCCTCCAATGTTATTGCTTCCGTTTGAATTACAAACTGAACTGCATCTACATTGACATTCTTGTCAGAGACAAAAGATACTGTTTTCAAATCTCCCCCTGTAATACTTTCCATCATCTGGTCAATTTTATCTGAAATCTCTGTATCCATACCAGATGTTTTATCGCAAAGCTCTCCTGTTCCATCTTTCAGTTCTGTAATTCCGGAAAGCAGGTCTGTTGTCCCTTCATATAAGTTATTAGTCCCTGCTGCCAGCTCAGAACTTCCTTTTACTAAGGATATAGAACCATTAGATACCTGTGAATAACCTGCAACAATCTGTGCAACACCTGAAGTATATTCGTTAATTCCGGTATCCAGTTTTTCATATTCGCTGACCAGTGTACTAATTCCTGCTTTCAGTTCTGTCACATTCTGAACCAGACCCGATAGTGTACCGACCATTTCCTGAATTGCCTGATCGAACTGTGCATAACTGTCTTTCAGTTGTGATGCACCTTCTGCAAGTGGCCTGATATTCTCATGAACAGCTGCTATATAAGCCTGAGTTCCATCAATACATTGATTATTTGTTTCCAACAGGACAGCAATATTACTTAACGGATCTCTCACCGCATTCAGCATGTTTATAATCTGATTAACGATGTCTCCGACAAGAGGCATATCCGTATAGCCCAGCAATATCGCAATGACTTCGTCAATTTGACCAACAAGCGGACTTATTTGCTCAATTGCCTCAGAGTTTGCCGTTCTCAGCTCATCGACTCCCTGACCACTCTCACCTCTCATCGCAGCCTTATAGCCGTCCACATTAACCGAATTATACAAGGTCATAATATCGTCCGACAACTCCGTGATTCCTGATAATATCGCGGTTGAAGAAGCTGACAGTTCTTCCAGTTTTTCTGTAGAAATGGAGACACCCTCAAGAGAACTTTGAATCTTCTGCAATGCACCATAAATCTCAGCAGACCCTTCGGTAAGTTCAGGAGATTTCCCATTTAATTCGTTCAATCCTTTTTTAATCTCCGTAATACCGAAGTTCAACGATACAATTCCCGTATTCAGTGCAGTCGCGCCATTTTGCAGTTCACCTTTCACTCCATCTTGAAGCTTAACCGTTCCGTCTTTCAATTCTCCGGTTCCATCATCAATCTGTTCAATCGCGTCCAAAAGCTCTGTAACCTGCCCCATCAGTTCCTCATCATTCACTTCCACATCAAGCGACAACGGAACACCGTTGATTGCCACTGCACTCATCTCAAAATCTTCAACATCTGCAGTAACAGTCGTATCGATTCCCTTTCCCGGAAGCATTGTATAGGAAATCTGTTTATTTTTTCCCACATTTGCAAGTGTTGCATTCTCCGCAACAATATTGATACATTTTTCCGTATTCAAGGTGAAAGATGCCTGCAGGGCATAGTTTTCAAAAAAATCTCCCGGACAATCTTCATTTTCTGTTATCTTCAAACAAATCTTAAGACTACCGCTTCTTCCTGCCAGTTCTTCAGCTGAATATTCCTTTCCATCCAGATAATAACGGATAGAAATATTCCACGGAATCTCCTTATTACTCATCTTTCCTTTATAGTAAACTCTGTCTGAATCAGTAGAAAAAGTTATCTTGTCCCCATCTCTTGAAACCTTATCATTTGTATTCATCATCGTTATAGAATCATAATTCCCATAATCAACTACTTCTCCCCTGCCGAATATATTAACTACGTTAAGATCCTTCACGCCTCCCCCCTGCATCAAGATTGATATAAACCACTTCCTCTTTCTCACTCGGCACATCTGCCGCTAATGCCGGAATCACCATTGAAAATGACATCGTTCCCGCAAGAAATACTGCTACTATTCTTTTACTGTTTTTCATATTCTTTCTGCCCCTTTCCCGGATTATAAAATAAAATACCCCTCGTTGTTTTCTGAATCAGACCGTCAAATAAATACAAAAGTCCCGGCAATATAAAGATTACAGACACCAGTGAAAGCAAAGAACCCCTTCCAAGGTATCTTCCAAGCTGGGACAAAATTCCGTGACTTGAGAATTTCGCCAGCAGGAAACCTACAGCTGCCAGTGTCGTTCCCGATGTAAGCAGGGAAACGATTACTGCAGGAATTACTTTTGTAACTGCCTCTTTTTTATGCATACTCTGTCTGAATTCCATATAGCGGTCTGTCAGAAGAATCGCATAATCCACCGTAGCTCCTAATTGAATAGAGCTGATGATCAGGTATGCAATATAGAAGATCGTTGACCCCCAGAAATACGGAATTGCCATATTTACCCAAATCGCCGTCTCAATCGTAAGCACCAGGATTACCGGAAGTGTTACTGATTTCATGGATAGAAGTAAAACAAGAAACACAGCCCCTATCGCAATCAGATTTACCTTAACCGTATCGGCGGTAATCGTATCCATCAGATCATATGTACTGATTCCTTCCCCGGCGAGATAATATTCATCGGAATAATATTCATCAAGAATATTCCTGATTTCTTCTATCAATTCGAATGTTTCTTCACCCTCATAATCCGTTTCTACACTCACAACCAATCGATCGTAATTTTCTGAAACAAGCTGAGACAGTATCTCCTCATCCAGATATTCCTCCGGTATCTCCGCACCTCCCGTATTCATATAAGAAATAATACTTTTCACTTCCGGCAGTTCATTCAGATCATCTGTAAGTTTTCTCTCGGCAACCGGATTGCCTTTCGGCACCAGAATGGCGTAGGTATCACTTTTTCCAAAAATCTCTTGAATCGCAGCCGTATCTTTCCCCAGTTGTGTTTCTTTACCAAAAATCTGAGACGACCCATAATAAAACGAATTCTGATTTGACGCCAGAAATGAAGGTACCATAACAACCAGAAATACACATACCATAGGAATCATAATGCGGCGCACAAACCTTCCCAGTCTCTTAAATTCCGGCAGCAATCTGCGGTGATGGGTTTTCGCAATCAATGGATAGATCTTAAGTATCAGTACCGGCATAAAGATAAATACTGTCATCAGACTGATGGCCACTCCTTTTGCCAGTGCCATTCCAAGATCTGGACCTATTCCAAACCTCATAAACAAAAGTGCAAGGAAACCGATTACTGTCGTAAGTCCACTGGACAAAATAGATGACGTTGATTTACAAAGAGCCTGTACCATTGCCTCCTTTTTGTCCGGATATTCTAAAAGACATTCTCCATAACGATGAAGCAGAAAAATAGAATAATCCAGCAACACAGCAAGCTGCAAAATAGAACCCGCCGCGTTTGTCACAAAAGAAATCTCTCCGAAAATCAGGTTCGAACCCGAATTAATCATAATCGCAATACCAAGTCCTCCCAGAACGATCAGTGGTTCTATCCATGATGATGTAGTCAGAATCAGAACAAGCAGCACGATAAGTATAGCAAATATTACAGCAACTCTTATTTCCCTGACTGTACTTGTCGTTGCAATCGCCGTAGACACCGCATCCCCGCTCATGGAATTCTCATCACCGATCACCTCTCTGATTGCATCAACCGCTTCAATTCTCTGATTTTCATCTATTGTGAGCGTAAAAAGTGCTATATTATCCTTGTAGTAGGTCTCAATCACCTCATGATCCGACATTTCCAACGGCTGGTAAATATTCACCGCATCATCCAGCCACATAACTTCCATTACGCCCTCACACTCTTTTAACTTTTCTTTATATTCCAACGCCTCCGGTACAGTTACATCTCTCACCATTACACGTGCGTTAGGAATTCCCCCGTCAAATTCATCACTCATCTTTTCCAAAGAAACCGTTGATTTACTGTCCTCCGGAAGATAATCCTTCATATCATAATTTACTTTTACAAAGCCTTGAAGGATTGCACCTGCTACTGCCAGCACAACAAAAAACACAAGGATTTTATTCTGATTACTGACAACCTTTGAATAAAATTTCTGCATAGCTCCTCCCTTCTTTACCTCATCCATGAAATAAAGCCATTATCTTTTATCCCCTCACTTTACGCACTTTTGCCCAAAAATAAAACAGTCATTTATCATACATTTATCCTTTATCAGACAATCCATATCACATTGACCAATAAGTTTTCTTGCCATTATTGCCAGACAACTGTATAATAAATTTCATATCTATATTGGAAGGTAAAACATGAAAAACGAAGAAATCTCTTTGCAGACAAAAAAAAAGCTAGCCCAGTCCTTGAAAAAAGCGATGGAAAAGAAGCCTCTCTCGAAAGTGACTGTCAGCGAACTGATTAAAGATTGCAATATAAATCGGAATACTTTTTATTATCATTTTTCCGATATTTATGATTTATTAAAATGGATGTTTGAACAGGATGCCATCGAAGTAATAAAAAAGATTGATCTGCTGGTAGATGCCGAGGAGGCATTCCGCTTTGTTGCAGATTATGTAGATGATAACAGGCATATTATCAACTGCGCCTACGACTCTATGGGACATGAAGAAACAAAGCGCTTTTTCTATTCAGACTTTATCGGTGTTATGCAAAGTGTAATTGAGAATGGAGTCCGACAGTTAAAGCTCAATGTAAGCAGTGAATTCAAGAGCTTACTTGCTGATTTTTATACGGAAGCACTTGCCGGCAGTATGTTAAACTGGCTCAAGCAAAGAGAAAAATATGACAAAGAAGAATTTATTCAGGATCTTCTCTTCATTTGCCAGAATTCAATCCCATATCTTTTGAAAAAAAGGGCGGATTAGAAAACACAGCAGCACCGATACCGGTACTGCTGTGTTTTTATAGTTTTTTATGTTAATCATCTGGAGTAGGCGGCATTCTATTTCTGCAAATATTTTTCCTTCAGTTCTTCCACTTTCTTTTCATAAGCCTCTGTCTGCTTCTGACGTAAAAGCTGTGTCTGAATATTATCTTTCACATTCTCAAGAGGTGTCTCCTGCGCATCATTCTTTGCCTCAACTTTGATCAGATGATACCCAAACTGGGTTTTTACAGGACCAACAATATCGCCAATCTCCGCATCAAAAGCTGCATTCTCGAACTCTTTTACCATCTGTCCTCTGGTGAATTCTCCCAAATCTCCGCCCTTTGCGGATGACGGACAGGTAGAATGCTCTTTTGCGGCATCCTCAAAAGTTTTCGCACCACTCCTGATCATCTCCAGAACTTCTTTGCATTTTTCCTCTACTTCCATCAAAATATGCTTTGCACGAACACTGGGACCCTTTACAAACTGCTGTTTATTCTGCTCATAATAAGCCTTAATTTCTTCCTCAGATACTGTGACACTCTTCATTGTCTCGCGAATTGCAAGCTGTGCCAGAATATCTCTTTTTGCACTCTCCATAATTGTCTGAAACTCCTCTGTTTCTTCCAATTTCTCATCCGCTCCGAGTTCCGCAAACATGTGAAGTGCAAGGAACTGTTCCAGGCATTGTTTCTTAAACTGCGGATTGGAGATGTACGCCTGCTGTTCTCTTGGCAATCCCTGTAAAAATGCGTCAAACTCTGCCTGTGTAATTTCTTTTCCCGCAACTACTGCTATAACTTCCTGATTCATCTTAGTGTTCTCCTACGATTTTTCTGTCTTTCATATTTACCGAACAATTAACATTCGGCTGTGCTTATCATACTATAGATAATAACTTTAATCAAGAAAGACTCATTTTACCAAGCATCTTCTTCAATTCCAGAATTTCCTGCTCCTGTTCCTGCAGCTTCCGCACCTTATCTGCCAGCTCCTTATCCCGGTCTGCCAGCTCCTTATCCCGGTCTGCCAGCTCCTTATCTCGATCTGCCAATTCTTTATCCTTGCTTGCCAATTCTTTCTTCTTGTCATCTAACGCCTTCTGCCAATCTGCCAGTTCCTTCTTCAGTCCCTCAATCTCACCTTTCATATCATCAATCATAAAGTTTATTGTATTCTCATCCAGTTTTCTTAATGCTTCCGAGAACATTCCTATCGCCTCCTCCGGATGATGCCGAAAATACGCCACATCCTCATAAAGCTCTGCAAACCATGGAAAGTTTTCTATCACCTTTCGAATGTGTTCCGGTTTATCCGAACCAATAAAATACATCCAGGCCTCCAGTTCGCTCAATCCTTTTGTATCTTCTTTATTATCCTCAATTTTAAAGAAATTTTCAAGAGATATGAAGAAAAATTCTTCCAGAAGCTCTAATTGTAAACCTGTATCAAACTTCCATTCCCCGCGATGTAGATACTCATTTTCTATTTCTTTCAATTCTTTCGAATGTTTTTCCACAAGTACAATTGTATATACTTTTTTCATATCCTGATAGGTAAAATCATCCCCACGAAGACTTCTCTGTCTCTCATACTGCCGCATAACCATATCTGAAGCATAGCAAGATGCCCGCTGACCCGGGAAATAGACCCCTACTTTTTGAATTTCCACATCAGCCAGTTCTCCATTTTCAAATTCCACAATAATATCCAGAAATAGCTGAGAGCCTTTATCAGAAATCACTTGTTGTGTACATCAACACTTATTCAGTTACATTCTCTTCATTGTCGGGTTTTTCTTCGATTCAAAGCTCCGAAAATGAGACGCCTTCCGGCTAAGAATAATAAGGGGCAGTTAGAACTCTACCCCTATATCATAGATATTATATTACATTTTTACGCTTATGTAAAGTGTATGTTTCTTTTTTTGTATCATTCTCTACCTATCGCACATGGAATCCCGATTCTTTCTGTATGGGAATTATAAGCTCTGCCACATATTCAATACGAATAAAACTTCTTCTCTTCAGCATCTGGATCAGCTGATTCAGTTGTTCTTCTGTTCCCTGCGCTTCCATAACTACTGTTCCATCCCATTCATTTTTTACCCAGCCAGTCAGACCCAGCCCCTGCGCAAGGTACTGGGCACTATATCGAAATCCCACCCCCTGCACCCGGCCGGTAAATGTATATTGCTTTCTGATAATATCCATAACGTTCCTCTTTTATTAGAATTATTTATACATATTTTTCTTATACATGCACATTCTATAGCCGAAAGGAGTACATGCGTATGAAAGAAAAATTAGCAGATTATACTCAGACAAAAGATGCCTACGAAGGGAGCCGCGAATCTTTGGTTTACCGTGATTCCCCACTGCCACCTTCAAAAAAACCTGCCACAAATGTTTATGACGATGACAACATTCCCGATATTGATTTACCCAAAACAAAAAATGTATCACCCGACGAAGTTCCTCGTCGTGACGGTCCCGGTGGAGAGTAGCCTTTTATGGCTTCTCTCCACACAGGATTTATATAATGCAAAAAAGGATCTCTATAGATTATCCCAATCAATCCGTTCATTTTTATAAAAGAATTCTTTGTCATGTTCACCGACGTTTCTTAATACACGGCATGGATTACCCACTGCCACAACATTATCCGGAATATCCTTTGTCACAACACTTCCCGCACCGATTACCGTATTTTTCCCAATGTGAACACCCGGAACAATGACAACGTTCGCATCAATCCAGACATTTTCGCCGATGTAAACATCTTTATTATACTGGAGTGCCCTGCCCCGCAATTCTTCATTAATCGGATGATTAGCCGTTGCAACCGTAACATTTGGTCCGAACATTACTTTATCACCCACATAGATGTGACCGTCATCAACCATTGTCAGATTCGAATTAGCATAAATTCCAGAACCGAAATGGACATGATGACCTCCCCAGTTTGCATGGAACGGCAGTTCAATATAGCAATTTTCTCCACATTCCGCAAAAACCTCCTTCATGTAGCGTTCCTTTTTCTCATAATCCGAAGGCTTCAACTGATTAAACTCCCAGAGCATATCCTGATATGGTACCTGTTCTTTCATTATATCTTTATCTCCGGGATCATAGAGCAGCCCAGCCACCATTCTCTCATATTGTGTCATAATATCCTCCTAATCTGCTTAATATCCATTAATTATTCTTATTTTTTAATTCATTTATCATATTCAAAAACAGGCTGGCACTTTCGTACCAGCCCATCTCTCTATCCTCTTACCAGGTTAATTCCAGGTATAAATCTTTATACTGTTTTGCAGCATTATCCCATGAGAAGTTCTTGTCCATATCTCTCTGAACCATCTCATCCCAATGCCAGCGATCTGTAAAGAATAATGTCTTTGCTCTGTTAATTGCATCTAACAACAATCCTGCCTCATAGCGGTCAAAGGTAAAACCATTACCTGTATTGTAGAACATGTTATATGGCTCTACCGTATCTTTCAATCCACCTGTCTCACGAACAATCGGTATTGTACCGTAATGCATAGCAATTAACTGGGTCAGTCCGCAAGGCTCGAACTGCGAAGGTACTAAGAATGCATCTGCACCTGCATAGATTTTGTGAGCTCTCGTCTCATCATACATAATGTTAGAGCATACATTTCCTTTATAAGCATTTTCATAATACCGGAAGGAATTCTCATAGACATCATCACCTGTACCCAGTATTACAACCTGCGTATGCTCGTCCATAATCTGCGGAAGAATCTGATTTACCAGATCCAGTCCTTTCTGATTAGTCAGTCTGGAAATTAATCCGATCACAAATTTATGATCATCCTGGACAAGACCAAGCTCCTCCTGGAGTTTGCGCTTATTCACTCTCTTCTTCTCCAGCACGTTGGTGATGTCATAATTCTCAAAAAGTCTGGAGTCTGTAGCAGTATTCCAGATATCATAATCAATACCGTTTACAATACCTCTCAGTTTACCGGAATGGTATCTTAAGTGAGCATCCAGTCCTTCTCCATAATAATCTGTCTGAATCTCACCGGCATAAGTATGACTAACCGTAGTAATCACATTAGAATATGTCAAACCACCCTTTAACATGTTCGCATCATTATAACTTACCTTTAAGGCATCTTTATTAAACACATAATCCGGCAGACCTGTCCAGTATTTCAGTGTTGGAATATTATAAATTCCCTGGAAACGTAAATTGTGGATTGTCAGGATCGTCTTAGCAGCGGTCAGTTTGGATTCCTCGAACAGTGTTCTCAAATATACCGGCACAAGCGCTGCCTGCCAGTCATGACAATGAATGATATCCGGAACCCAGTTCATATAACTCAATGCTGACAATGCTGCCTTTGCAAAATAGCAGTATTTCGGAATATCATCAATCAGGTTTGTATACGGATTTCCGCTGCTGAAAAATTCTTCATTATCAATAAAGTCATACACAACGCCATCCCAGACATATTCCATAATTCCCACATAGAAAGATCGTCCGTCTGAGCATAAATTCATCTCAAAGGAACCTCTGTATACCATTTTCTGCTGATATTCCCATGGAATGCATTTATAACGCGGAAGGATGACCTTTACATCACAATTCTGTTTTACCAGGGCCTTCGGAAGCGCATACATAACATCTCCCAAACCACCGGTCTTAACAAACGGATAACACTCAGATCCAATAAAAGCAACACTTCTTCTTGGAGTCGTATATACTTCATATTCCGGCTCTTCTACAATCTCCGGTTCCTCAGCTTTCACTTCCTCAGCAGGCTCTGCCTGTGGCTCTTCTACTTTTACCTCTGCAGCAACCTCAACCTTCGGCTCTTCTGCTTTCACTTCCTGGGCAGCCTCAACCTTCGGCTCTTCTGCCTTCACTTCCTGGGCAACCTCAACCTTTGGCTCTTCTGCTTTCACTTCTTCCACAGGCTCTGCCTTCGGTGCAGCTTTTTTTGCAGTCGTCTTTGCAGTTGTCTTTGTCGCTGCTTTCGTGGTTTTTTTCGCAGTTGTTTTCGCTGTGGTCTTAGATGCTGTTTTTGTTGTTTTTGCTGCTTCCTTCGCTTCCTCTTTCACAGCCTCTGCTTTCGGCTCTTCTGCTTTTACTTCCTGAGCCGCTTCTGCCTGTGGCTTTGCAGCAGCTTTTGTTGCCGTCTTTGCTGTAGTTCTCGCTGTCGTCTTTTTTGCCGGAGTTTTCTTCTCAGCGGTAGTTTTGGTAGCTTGTTTTCTTGCCATCTTATACCTCCCAAATTACAATATTTCAACATTTACTATGATATTTACTCTCAAATAATCACTTCTTAAATATTATAACACAAATACAACAATAGGCAAATATCAATCTGTAGTTCTACGGTAACTTCTGTCAAAATATCATGTATCTGCTGCTTCATTTCCCTTTACGAGCTCCGCCCATTCTTCATCTCATATACTACATCTGCCACATTCATTGTGGATTTTCTATGGGAAACCAGAACCACCGTTTTCTTCTTCGCCGCTTCCCGCAGCGATTTCAGAATAATTCCTTCATTCAACGAATCCAGATTACTGGTCGGTTCATCCAGCAGAATCAGCGGTGCATCATGCAGAAATGCCCTTGCTATTCCGATTCTCTGCCTCTCACCACCAGAAAGGGTATCTCCCAATTCCCCTACTTCCGTATCATATCCATCCGGCAATGTCATGATAAAATCATGGATAGAGGCTTTTTTTGCTGCCTCTATAATCTCTTCCATGGATGCTCCGGGCTTTCCGACTGCAATATTTTCTGCAATAGAATTATGGAACAGATGCGTTTCCTGTGTAACATAACTTTCCATGTCGCGCAGATGCCCGGTCGGTGTTTCCCGCACATCCCAGTCATCTACGACAATTCTGCCCTGATTCACATCCCAGAACCGCATAAGAAGTTTCAACAGTGTTGATTTCCCAGAACCACTTACTCCGTGAATTCCTGTAATCTTACCAGACTCCAGTTGAATAGAATAATCATCCAAAATAGTTTCCTCTTCGTAAGCAAAAGACACACGTTCTACCGCGGCTCCTTCAAAGTTTGCCTGATTCTCTTTCACACCAATATTTCCTGGAATTTCTTCCACCAATGGACTTTCTTCCAGAAGTGACAATACACGCTCTCCGCTTGCCAGGGTCTGATTAAGATTATTAGATAAACTGGACAATGCAACCACCGGCCCAAAAGACCCCATCATGGCAATCGTACAGATCAGTATTCCTTCGAATCCCATTTCGCCTTTTAAATTTAATCCGATACACAATGCCAGCATTCCAAAGGAGGCAAGTAAAATCACCAGATTCGTTATTGCTCTCTGGAATCCCTCTATTCTGCTTAAATCTTCCTGTATACCTGTAAGTTTTTCAGAACGAAGAGACATTTGCTTTTTTCTGACTTCACCCTGCCCGTACTGAATCGTTTCATCCAGTCCTCTGAGAGAATCCAATACAAAACTATTCAGTTCTCCAAAACCAGTCCTGAACTCCATTCCCTTCTCTCCGCCTTTTCGCCCGTTCCACAATGGGATTGCCACTCCTACGATCAGATATGCTGCTAGAGCCAAAAGTCCGGCCAAAACATGGTATCTCCCAATAAAAATCACCATAATCAGCGAAGTCAGCACCGCAATGGCAATCGGGGAAATGGTATGTGCATAGAACACTTCTAACAATTCAATATCAGTTGTTATAATCGAAATCAGATTTCCTTTATCCCGCCCTTCCAGCTTTGCCGGACACAATTTCCTGAGTGCCGCAAATACCTTGTGTCGGATGATTGCCAATAATTTAAACGCAATAAAGTGGTTACAATATTGCTCTGCATAATGAAGGATCCCTCTGAGAACTGCAATCACAATCATTACCGTAAGGATTGTCTTCACTGGAATATCCGTATCTGCAACAAAATGATTTATAATGGCCTGACCGGCAAGAATGGTGAGAAAGATCGCACATAAGTATCCTGTTGTTCCAAGTATAATCGCCGCCAGCATTATGTGAAACAGCGGTTTTACCAGCCCGATCAGACTCCCCATAATTACCAATGCACTTCTCCTTTTGTTTTCTCCTCTCATGCAGCCCCCTCCTCCCCGTAATTTTCCAGCTTCATCTGACTTTCATACAGAAATTTGTATGCACCATCCTTTTCCATCAGCTCATTATGCTTCCCTTTTTCCCTGATTTCCCCGTCTTTCAGGAAATAGATACAGTCAGATTTCACAACATTTGCCAGTCTGTGAGAAATCAGCAAGACCATTTTTTTCTTTGACAGTTCGTGAATCACATCCATGATCATTTCTTCACTTTCCACATCAATATTGCTGGTTGCCTGCTTTTTCCTGTAATTTCGTCTGAAGCCCTTCCTGCGACTTCAGAAATTCCCACAGGTTTACTTTTTTAAGCACACACTCTAAATCCCCTGTTTTTTCCAGCCAGAAGTCCTGCAACTGTACTCTTACCACACCCGGATTCTCCCACAAGAGAGACAAAACTCCCAGTTGGCAGATCCATATCAATTCCTCTTAATATTTCTCTGCCTTCCTCATAAGAGAAATGGACATTTTTTAACGAAATATCAAGTGGTTCTTCCGGCAGTGTCCTTTCTCCACATTTTGGTTCCGGCAAATCCAGAATATAAAAAATCTTATCACTGGCTGCCATTCCATTCATGGCGATATGGAAAAACGAACCAAGCAGTCTGAGAGGCAGAAAAAATTCACTTGCCAGCAAAACAACGCACAGAGTTCCCGATACAGTAAGATTTCCTTTTAAAAAATCAGTCACTGCAATTGCCATTCCAATCGCTGCTCCACCATACGCAATAATATCCATTACACTGGTGGAATTAAGCTGCATGGTCAGAACCTTCATAGTAATCCTGCGGAAATTCTGGGACTCCAGATCCATCTCTTCCGCTTTCTTTCCATCCGCTTGGTAGATTTTCAGCGTGGTAAGTCCCTGCAGATTTTCAAGGAAAGAATCTCCTAATCCAGTGTAAATACTCCAATATTTATTCAATAGTTTCTTTGCAATTTTCTGTACCACGATGATCGAAATAGGAATTAATGGTACACAAATGAGGAGGATTGCACTTGCTTTGAGACTTACTCTGCACAGAATGACGAACAACGTAATCGGCGCGAGTAAACTGTAGAACAACTGAGGAAGATATTTTCCAAAATAGGTCTCCAACTGTTCCACTCCCTCAACGGAAACCTGAACCACTTCCGAAGATGACACACTCTCCCGGTAAGAAGCTCCAAGCTTTAACATTTTCTCATAAATCTTCTCACGCAGAATCCTTTTCACATCCACACATGCCAGATAGGAAGATTTCGTTGCCATCCTCTCACAGATAAAACGTATAGCAACCATCAGCATCAGAATCAGTGAAGTGCGCCAAATGACCTGCATCGTCAATGTGCGATACATCACCCTTTCGAGCAATTCCGCAATAACAAAAACTGCCAGTATCTGTGACAGCAGCGCTGTCCACTGCCACAGAACCGTATATACAATATATTTTTTTGCGTGGGATAAGAGTCCCATCAGTCTTGTCCTAATCATAAATCTATCCTATCTACTTTTTTACTCCATACATTCAGAAAAATTTCCATCCGGTTTCACTGTCTTTACTCTCCGGAAAAAATACCAGAGATGCCAGATCCACACAATCGTAAGGCAGGCTCTTCCTATCGGCGCATTCTTCATACACAGAAAACTGATAGCCATCATTGCTGTCACCATACCGGAAATACGCAGCTTCGTACCCGCCGTCATTGCCCTCCTCTTTACAAAGCTGTCCAAATGTTTCTCATACAATTTTGTTCCAATAAACCATTCATGTAATCTGGAAGAACTCCTGGCAAACCAAAATACCGTCGCCATATAAAATGGGACAGTCGGTAAAATCGGAAGTATGATTCCGATCGTACCCAGCCCCAGACATAAAAATCCTAAAATAATCCACAAAATTCTTAACGGTTTTTTATTCATAAATGTTAACCTTTTTCCTTTCAAAAATAGATGACGTATAAAAAGGAGCCTTTCAAACCGGGCCTTAACTCAGTTTGAAAAGCTCCGTAATTGAAATACGATTTTTCGTTCCAGCACTCCAATCTGCTCCAGAGCATCCATCGTTCGATATACGGTGGCTATTCCGATTCCCGGATCTTTTTTATGTGCAAGGACATAGACCTCTTTGCAGCAGGAAATATTTCCTTCCAGAATAATATCTATCAATAGTTCCCGCTGCTTCGTAATCCGAAATCCATTTTTTCTAAGTCGTGCTATGATCACGTCTTTTTGCATGTCACCACCTCGGTACCTTAATGACAATGTCCGCTGCAGTGTTTACAATCCTGTCCGCACTGCAGGGATTTCCCTGCCTTTTTATCTTTTACCACACTACGGATGATGATTCCTAAAACACCTGCAAGTATTACAAGCACAATTGCTGTTCCCATAAGTTCATACCTCCCATTTCAAAACTTTCCGTCCATTAAGCTCTTACTTTCCCTGCAATACTCTTTGGTACTGTCAGGCTCTGATTTTCTTTGTAAGGGCGCAGCAGCAGATACAAAAATCCGATTATACAAATCACTGCCGCAACCGTTCCAATTCCTACTGATCCCGTCGTAATTACGTTTCCAATCTGATATACACAGAGAGAAACCACATAAGCGAACAGTGTCTGATATCCAATTGCAAACCAGAACCATTTTGCATTGTTCATCTCACGCCTGATTGCTCCCATGGCCGCAAAGCACGGTGCACAGAGCAGATTGAATACCAGGAAGGAATACGCTGCAATCGGAGTCATTGCTCCTGCAAGGGATCCCCAGATCTCTGCCCCATCTTCTGCAACTTCTCCAAATCCATACAGGATACCGAACGTACCAACAACATTTTCTTTTGCAACCAGTCCCGTAATCGCTGCCACTGCTGCTTTCCAGTCTCCCCAGCCAAGCGGAGCAAAAATCCACGCAACAGCAGAACCGATAGAGGCCAGGATGCTGTGATTCATATCTTCTACCATACCAAAGCTTCCGTTTTCCACTCCGAAGCTCTGGGCGAACCATACGAAGATGGTGGAAAGAAGAATGATTGTTCCGGCTTTCTTAATAAATGACCAGCCCCGTTCCCAGGTACTTCTGAGTACATTTCCAACCGTCGGCAGATGATATGCCGGAAGCTCCATGACGAACGGTGCCGGATCTCCTGCAAACATCTTCGTCTTCTTTAAAATGATACCGGAACAGATAATCGCTGCAATACCTACGAAATATGCACTCGGCGCTACCCATGCAGCTCCATCGAAAAGTGCCCCTGCAATCAGGGCAATAATCGGCAGTTTCGCACCACAGGGAATAAATGTTGTAGTCATAATGGTCATCTTACGGTCTCTGTCATTTTCAATGGTTCTGGAAGCCATAACTCCCGGAACGCCACACCCCGTACCAATCAGCATTGGAATGAATGATTTGCCGGATAAACCGAATTTACGAAAGATTCTGTCCATGATAAATGCAATACGCGCCATGTATCCACACCCTTCCAGAAACGCCAGGAAGAGAAATAATACCAGCATCTGCGGCACGAAACCAAGTACTGCACCTACACCACCGATGATACCGTCTACCACCAGTCCTGTCAGCCAGTCTGCGCAGCCAATGGATTCCAGTGCCCCCTGAGCAGAAGGAAGTATCCACTCCCCAAACAAAGTGTCATTTGTCCAATCCGTCAGAATCGTTCCTACTGTTGTAACAGATACATAATATACAACAAACATTACAAGGGCGAAAATCGGCAATGCCAGAAAACGATTTGTCACAACGCTGTCGATTTTATCGGACACAGACATCTGTTTCTTTACACGTTTTTTATAGCAATTTTCAATAATCCTTCCTATATAATTGTATCTCTCTCCTGTGATAATGCTTTCCGCATCGTCATCCATCTCCTGCTCGCAGCTTACAATATCCTCTTCGATATGTGCCAGCAATTCCCGATTCAGCTTCAGACTCTCCTGAACCTTTGCATCGCGCTCAAAAAGCTTTACCGCATACCATCGTTCCATGCTTTCTTCTACACGACCACAGATTGCTTCTTCGATATGAGCAATCGCATGCTCCACACAGCCTTCAAAACGGTGTGCCGGCTGAACATTTTTGCCGCTTTTTGCGATTACCACAGCCCTCTGCGCCAGCTGATCGATTCCCTCGCCTTTTAATGCGGAAATTTCTATCACCTTGCATCCGGTATCCTTACCCAGCCGTTCCACATCTAATACTTCGCCGTTCTTTCTCACCAGATCCATCATATTCACTGCAATGATGACCGGAATTCCAAGCTCCGTAAGCTGGGTAGTCAAATAGAGGTTTCTCTCCAAATTCGTACCATCAATAATGTTAATAATCGCATCCGGCTTCTCCCCTAACAGAAAATTTCTGGATACTACTTCTTCCAGGGTATACGGTGACAGAGAATAAACGCCCGGCAGGTCCACCAGAACCGCTTCATCTCCTTTCGCCGTATATCCTTTGATTTTACCTTCTTTCTTTTCAACCGTTACTCCGGGCCAGTTTCCAACGAACTGATTGGAACCGGTAAGTGCATTAAACAATGTCGTCTTTCCACTGTTCGGATTACCCGCAAGCGCAATTTTTACTCCCATATTCATCCTCACTTTCCAATTATTTGTCTCAAACTTCTTTTAGTTTTAACTAACTATCCATCAAAAAAATAATTATTACTGCACTTCTATCATCTCTGCATCCGCTTTTCTAAGTGAGAGTTCATAACCTCTTACCGTCACTTCTATGGGATCTCCCAGCGGTGCCACCTTCCTGATATATAATTCTACGTTTTTCGTGATACCCATATCCATAATCCGGCGTTTCACCGCTCCTTCTCCATGGATTTTCACAACCTTTACGGTCTGCCCGCATTTTACCTCTTTTAACGTAGCCATGCCATTCCTCCTACACCATAATTTTATTTGCCATTTCTTTACTGATTGCCACACGTGAATCCTTTACCTTAACGATCAGATTTCCATTAATTTCTGATACGATAGTGACAAACCCACCCATTACAAAGCCCAGGCTCTCCAAAAAACGTCTGGTCTCGTCTCTTCCGCCGATTTTTCTGATTCTCATCTCCCGACCGGTTTCAGCCATTGTCAAAGGCATCATAACCCACCCGCTTTCATTCATTTTAAAAATCATTCTCATTTACTACGTAGGTTAGTATACGCTTACTCGAGTTATATGTCAATGACCGTAATTGATAATTTTTTTCATTTACTTTTTTGATTGTGTTTTCTGGAAAGAATTGTTATAATCGAATATACTCAAAGTAGTGATAACTAACCAAAGTTAAAAAGGGAGACAATATGCGAAACAACCGATCATCAGAAGATTATTTAGAAACCATACTGGTACTGAGCAAAAAGCTTCCTGTCGTCCGCTCCATTGACATCGCCACAGAGCTTAATTTTTCAAAGCCAAGTGTCAGTGTTGCAATGAAACATCTGCGTGAAAATGGATGTATAGAAGTCAGCTCTGCCGGATTTATCACATTAACCGAAAAAGGAATGGATATCGCATCCAGTATTTATGAACGCCATCTGGTACTTTCAGACTGGCTGATTTCTCTGGGCGTAGATCCAGTTGTTGCTGTCAGAGATGCCTGCGAGATGGAACATCAGATCAGTGATGAAAGCTTTCAGGCAATGAAAAAATTTATAAAGGAGACTCAGCTATGAGTATATTAAATGTAGAACACCTCTCTCACGGTTTTGGCGACCGTGCCATTTTTCAGGATGTCTCTTTCCGGCTTCTGCGCGGCGAGCACATCGGTCTGGTAGGTGCCAACGGTGAAGGAAAATCCACATTTTTCAACATTATTATTGGAAATCTGCGTCCGGATGAAGGCAAAATTGAATGGGCCAAAAATATTCGCATCGGTTATCTTGACCAGCACACCGTTCTGGAAAAAGGAATGACTGTCCGGGATGTATTAAAATCAGCATTCTCTTATCTTTTTGAATTGGAAGAGAAAATGAACGATATCTGCAACCGGCTGGGCGAGGTTGATGAAGATACGATGAATGAAATGATGGAAGAACTGGGCACAATCCAGGATACGCTGACCATGCATGACTTCTATATTATTGATTCCAAAATCGAGGAAGTTGCTCATGCATTCGGCCTCATGGATCTCGGTCTTGACAGAGATGTTACCGACTTAAGCGGAGGTCAGCGCACGCGGATCCTTCTGGCAAAGCTTTTATTAGAAAAACCTGATATTCTGCTTCTGGATGAGCCTACCAATTATCTGGACGAAGAACACATTTCCTGGCTCAAACGTTACCTGACCGAATACGAAAATGCATTCGTACTTATCTCACATGATATTCCTTTCCTAAACGATGTGATTAACATCATTTATCATATGGAAAATCAGGAATTGAACCGTTATGTAGGAGATTACGACAATTTCCTCAAAATATATGAGGTGAAAAAGGCTCAGCTTGAGGCTGCCTACCGAAAACAGCAGCAGGAGATCAGTCAGCTGAAAGACTTTGTAGCCCGCAATAAAGCCCGCGTCTCCACAAGAAATATGGCCATGTCCCGTCAGAAAAAGCTGGATAAAATGGACATTATCGAACTGGCAGCGGAAAGACCAAAACCGGAATTCAACTTCAAAGTCGGCCGCACACCGGGAAAATACATTTTCGAAACCAAAGACTTTGTCATCGGATATGATGAACCTCTTTCCAAACCATTAAATATCAGTCTCGAGAGAGGCCATAAGGTTGCCCTGACCGGGGCAAACGGAATTGGAAAAACAACTCTAATCAAAAGCATCCTTGGCATCGTACCGCCTATTTCCGGAACCTGTGAGCTTGGTGAAAACCTGATGACAGGATATTTTGAACAGGAATCCGCTCCCGATAACCGCACCACCTGTATTGAGGAAATCTGGCAGGAATTTCCTTCCTTTACTCAGTACGAAGTCCGGTCCGCCCTTGCAAAATGCGGTCTTACGACCAAGCATATTGAAAGTCAGGTGCGTGTCTTAAGCGGTGGTGAACAGGCCAAAGTCAGACTCTGTAAAATCATCAACCGTGAAACCAATGTATTGATGTTGGACGAGCCCACCAATCATCTGGATGCCGATGCAAAAGATGCCTTAAAGAAAGCATTACAGGAATACCGCGGAACACTGCTTCTGATCTGTCACGAACCGGAATTCTACCGCGACGTAGTCAGTGAGGTATGGGACTGTTCCAAATGGACCACTAAAATTGTATAATAGTTGGGGTTCAAAGCCCCCAACTATCAGTTCAGTACAATCGCATTGACTGCCTCCACCAGATCAACCACAGCATTTCTCTCAACAAGTGCTGTCGGCTCTCCATCCACAACCGCCAGACAGTTGTTTCCATCATACCTGAATAACTCTATCTGCACTTCGGGTTGATTTTCATTGTCCAGATAGATCGTAAGACTGATTTCTTCCTTATCGGATGGTTTTTCATCTGTAAAATCCGTAGTCGAAAGAGAATTAAGAGCCTGCTTAAAATCGTCAATTTCTAACTCTTCATCCTCATAATACCAGGTGACATCGTCTCCCTTCTTTTTAGTTGTAAGTGTATATTCCTGATCTTCCAGTGAAATTTCTATCTTCTGAATATCGGAAAAATCTCCCCAGAATATTTTCTGATGGCGAAGCTCATCGTAAGATGCAGCCATTAACGTCTTGTAGGATTCTCCGGCAATTTTATAAATAATCGGCGATTCTCCCACTCTTGCATAGGCCGTTATTTCTTCCTCTGAATCCTCTTCTTTTTCATCAGCTTCTTCTTTTCTCTGCTTTGAATCCCGGGATATACTGAGAACAAACGTATCCTCCTGTTCTTCTTCATCTTCCTCATCCGAATACGTGTATTTCATTGTCACAGTCAGTTCCGGATCATCCAGACCATAAGAAGCAAGTTCCTCCTCCGATGCATCATAAGATACATAATCACTCAGATTCAATTCATCGAGTGACTGCAAATAACTTTCAACATTCGCTGTATCAAGAGCCAGTTCCTCACCATCTTCTTCAACGAAGTATGTATCGTCATCGCTATAGGTAACTTTGTTTTCTTCTTTCTTCTCTGCCTTATAATTCTGGCTGCCTTTAAACTGTAGTTCAGTAACCTCATCATATTCCGGAACTTTATCATTTTGAATCATATCTTTTAATTCAATTTCAAAGAATTCCATCGGGTCATTCTGAACAAGATAAACATTTCCGTCTCCAATTGATACATATCGTTCCTCATCCATGGTACTGTAGTCACCTAACAGTATTTCATAATCTTTCTCTTCCGTACTGATTTTAATGGTACATATAGGATCCTCCAGGCCGTACTGACCATAATCTTCCACATCTTCAATGATAAAAGAAACGCCAAATTCCTGGAATGGTTCTAACAGTTCACTGATTTTTTCCTCATTTACCGGGAAATTTTCATCCTCATCATACAGCCAATTCTCGTCCTTGTGGAACGCCAGCGTCTGCTCATCGTATTCCCATGAGAGGGCTGTCACATCCTCTGTTTCCAGCTCCAGTACAACCTCATCGCTGTTTTTGATCTGCTCTTTCTTCTCCTCATACCTGCTGACACCGAAGGTAATAAGGCAGATTACAGCCAGCACTCCAAGCAGCACATATATTTTCTTAGACCTGCTCATTCTGACGCCTCCTCCTTCTTACGATTACAGTGATACCAACCACAAAGAATATCAACGGGAATCCGCCAATCATCATCATTTTTAAAAGCGATGCCGTAGATTCGTCAATCGTAAGATAATTATAGTTGAGAGATTTACTCCGGATCGCAACTGCTTCACTTTCTCCCATAAGAGAAGACAGGGTATTCATACCAAGATTCAGGTTTGCACCGGATGAATAGGAGTTATACATATCATCGAGGAAATTGGAGGATGCGAACCAGACGATCCGTCCGTCATTTCCACAGGAGACGGATACTGCTGTTGCAAATGGTCCGTCAATGTCACCATCCTCTTTTTCATATGTCGTAAGATCATATCCCGCCGTTTTGCTGAACGCCTCATCTGAAGTCGTGAGAAGCTCCGTCACCGCTCCGGAAGAGTCTGATACCTTAAGTCCCTGTGCAATCGGCATAATCGCATAATAATTTTCTTCAATCAGAGATGCTGTAATATCACTTTCCGCAATGTCCGGCATCAGGATATATGGCTGCTGGAAAGCATAATGATCCCTGTCGGCCTCAATGACTACTCCTTCTGCCTTTTCCACCCCATAATCACTCAAAAGACTGTACAGATTATCCAGAGAACCATCTTGAACTGGTCCTGCGAGAACCATAAGCTTACCGCCATCAGTAACGTATTCCGCTAACAAATCCTTCTCCTCCGCAGAAATATCACTGGTCGGTGCATAGATCAGTACACAATCTGCTTCTTCCGGAACCGAATCTTCATTGAGAAGTGAGAATGTAGTCGTCTCTATATTTTCCTTTTCAATCTGTGAAGCAAATACTTCCGAAAGCTCCGCTTCTCCGTGCCCTTCCAGTATGTAAAGCTGTGGAAGGTCTTCACTTACAACATAGTCAATCGCAGATGTAATGGCTCCCTCTCCATCAAAGGAAGTCTCATAGGACTGCGTCATCATATTTTGCTCGGAAATATAAATGTCACTGTAGCTGATATACCTGCTTTGCTCACCACACTCTACGATCAGACTGTTATTCGGCACATCCTCCGAAGTATACTGATCCGTAAAAGTCGGATAAACATCCGGATTTTTCTTAACAACCTTCACATGGTCTGACAGGCTTTCATACTTGGCAAGAAGATTCTCAATCACAGCATCTTCCTCATCGGCCTGAACGATCCAGTAAATCGTCACATCCTTTTTCAACGCATTGACTACCACCTTGGTATTACTTGTAATCGAATACAGTTTCGTGGAACTGATGTCATACTTCGTAACTGTGGAGGGAAGTATCGATACAAAAATATTTACAACAACTAAAATAGCCAGCACAATTCCTGTCATCAGGAGAGAATATGCTCCGCCACGAAAAGCGATCCGGTTTACTTCCGTCTTTTCTGTCTGTTTCATTTTCTGAATAAATGAAATCTTCTGCATTAGTTATACCTCCTTTTTTCCAGAGATTGTACCGACAGGAATAAAAAGAAAATAATCACTGTCACATAATAGACAATGGCTGTCATATCAAAAACACCATTGACAAACGTATAAAATCTTTCAAAAAGAGATAACTTCGTCATAATATCAGGAAGCAGCCCCTCGAATTTCGTACTGTCTATGAAATAAGCAATACATGTAGCCGCAGTCAGCACAATACTTGTCAGACATGCAGCATTCTCATTTTTCGTCACATACTGGACAATCAGCCCCAAAAGCAGTGCAATCACTACCAGCGAAATCAGGGAACCAAAAGCCGTAGAAGATACGTATTCCGCAAGTGTCACACTATAGTAATTGAGCAGAATCACGGGTATGGTAATTCCTGCCGCAAACCCCTGATTATCTGTCAGCGAAGAAATAAAGGTTCCTATGGCAATGAAAGCTGCTCCCATAATAAAGAAGGCTAATAATGAACCGTATGAAGTGAGCAGATATACCTCTCCATACTGCGCAAAAATAGCCGGATAAACGGCTACTATACAAAGTGGAACCAGATAAACGGAAAGAAGAGCAAAATATTTTCCAATCACAATCTCAGACGTTTTGATTGGCAAAGAATATAAAAGCTGATCCGTTTTCTGTTTTCTTTCTTCCGCAATGACGCGCATGGTCAGAATCGGAATAATAACTACAAAACCCAGACATACGAAACTCAGTACATATTCGAAATTAGCTACAGCTGACTGAATGTTGTAAAGCATGGCACCGATTCCGACAAACGCCAGCAAAAATGCCGAAAAAATATAAGCCGTCAATGAATGAAAATAATTTGACAGCTCGTGTTTTAATACTGCAATCATTCTTCTTCCACCTCTCTCTCCTCTGAATGGTTATCTGTGTTCTCTCCTTCGGTTAATTCGATAAACACATCTTCCAGATTCGCCTTCTGAGATGACATCTGAAGAATCACTTTTTTCTTTTCAACAAAAGCCATGAAAAGCTGACGACAAATATCCTGTGAATCATCCGACTTCGTCTTTATATTTACAGCAATCATTCCATCCGCCCGCTCTTCAAATTCACACTGCGTAATCTCATTAATATTACACAATATTTCCCGGATTTCCTCTTTAGAAGCCTCTGTTATGAATGAAATTCCGTTTGATACACTTAAAAGCTTCTCCAGATTTTCCGGCTCATCAAAGGCAACCAGCTTTCCCTTAGAGATGATCAGAACTTTGTCGCAGATTGCCTGAACCTCTGATAAAATATGGGAGCTCAGTATAACCGTGTGGTTCTCCCCAAGCTGTCTGATCAGATCCCGAATCTCGATAATCTGAATAGGATCCAGTCCCACCGTCGGTTCGTCAAGGATGATCACCTTCGGATTTCCAAGCAATGCCTGTGCAATTCCTACTCTCTGCCGATATCCTTTTGACAATGCAGATATCAGTTTGTTTTTCACCTGTTCGATTTTAGTCTGTTCGATTACCTCCTCAATCTGTTCTTTTAATTCCTTCCCCTTCAGCCCTTTGGCCTCTCCGACAAATTTCAGATATTCCACAGGCGTCTCATTCATATAGAGCGGGGGCTGTTCGGGAAGATATCCAATCATTTTCTTTGCCTGTTCCGGTTCTTCCAGAATATCATGGCCATAAATTTTAACCTGACCTGATGTCGCCGACAGACATCCTGTCATAATGTTCATGGTTGTAGATTTTCCGGCTCCGTTCGGTCCTAAAAATCCATAAACATGCCCTTCACCAATTTCAAAGGACAGATCGTTTACAGCCATGAAATCACCATAACATTTTGTCAAATGTTCCACTGTTATCATAGCAAACCTCCTGAATATATTGTTCTGATTTAAGCCCTGGCACGCATGTCATAAATCCATTTCATTGTAAAAACTCTACTTGAAATGTACTTGAAATGAATTGTGAAGATTCTGCGAACACTTTTATTCAGTGTGGTTTATATGCTATATATTTTGAATTTATGAAAATATAGCCCGAAAAAGGATGGTTTTTCCATCTTTACTGGTTGCCGTTATCTTTCCCCCGTGATTTTCTACAATCGCCTTCGCCAGTGAAAGTCCGATTCCGGTACCGCCGGTATTAGAAGAACGCGACTCATCCAACCGGTAAAAGCGGTCAAACAGACGATTCAACTCGCTGTCGCCCGGAAGCTCACAGGTATTCGACACTTCCACATATATTTTGTTATGCTTATGATAGATATCCAGATGTATCTCACCGCCCTTATCTGAATATCGGACAGCATTATCAAGTAAGATCGACATCATCTGCTGAATCGCACTCCTGTCCCCTTCCATCTTAAGCTCCTCTTCAATATGCTGGGAATATTTTTTCCCTTCTGCCTGTGCAAGAGAAGCGAAATGTTCTGCCGTCTCCCACGCCGCATCGCTAATGGAAAACTCTGCTTTTTCCGGAAATGGCATTTCCTCATCTAAACGGGAAAGTGCCACCAGATCACTTACCAGACGTGTCAGACGAGCCGTCTGCTTCTGAATATTTTTAATCCACTCATTGTCCTCATCCTCCATTGCAAGTATATCGGCACTGGTTGCAATGGAAGTCAATGGCGTCTTCAGCTCATGTCCGGCATCCGTGATAAACCGCTTCTGTCTCTCCATATTTTTTGCATAGGGTCTGATTGCTTTATTTGAAATCAAAATAATCAGAACAAGAACCACCAAAAGACTGACCAGAGCAATGATCACAGAAGTCCAGAAAAGAGAATGCACAAATCTCTGTTCATTGGATACATTCAGAAACCCAACCGTAAAACCATCTGCATCTTTTTGTATCATATAACGGTATTCTTCCACATAACCATTTTTCTGATCCTTCGACATTACCTTTTCCAAATAAAACTGAGCCGTGGCCCTATCTATGGACGAGATATGCTCCCTTGAAATACTTTCAATTATCCCCAGCTCATCACAATGCACACAAAAAAAGCGGGTTGTAAAATCCGCCTCCGGACCGTTCGCCCACGGCATCTCTGATATCATAGGCATATCCGCCACAGGCAGGGACATTTTCATCTGCTCATATTCCATGATTCCCGCAAGCATTTTATCCTGTCTTCCTGCTGTAACCGAATAAGTAATTATATTTATCCCCAGAACCAATACGATCATAACAGCTCCAAAAGCAGTCATAGCTGCCAGAATGAAGCGAAGTTTCATCTTTTTCAGCATTTGTTTTCCTCCAGTATATATCCTGCTCCACGGACAGTCCTGATTTCAATATCTGCCTCCAGCATTTTCAGTTTTCTTCTCACGAAACCGATATAGGTCCAGACAACATCCATTCCCGCCTCTGAATCCTGTCCCCAGACCTTGTCCATAATATGCTCCGAGGAAAACACAAAATGCGGGTGTCTGAGAAAGAGCTCCATCAGCTGATATTCCTTATTATTAAGCCTTACCGACTTACTCCCTGAAGATAATTCATAGCGATTACAGTCCAGCTGGACATTCCCCAGACTCAGAATACTGCCTGCATAATTATCATTTCTTCGGGCAAGAGCTTTAACTCTCGCAACAAATTCCCTGGTTGAAAACGGTTTGGGAAGGTAATCATCCGCTCCCGCTTCCAGACCGGCCACACGGTCTTCGATTTCTCCCTTTGCCGTCAGCATCATAATCGGGATACCCGATCTCCCTTTTCTTATATTTTCCAGCACCTGCAAACCGTTCATCTCCGGCATCATGATGTCCAATACAATTGCATCATAGTCTCCGTTATAAAAATACTCCAAAGCATCCTTGCCATTATGGACAATATCAACAGAAAATTTATTTTTCTCTTGAATGATTACATTGTACTCTCAATAGAGACTCATCTTTTCTTTGCAAGAATCATGAAAGAACACTCTCTTTTCCTGGAAGCAGGCTTTCCCTGCTGCGAAAAAGAGTTTATTGAAGAAGCGCACCATTTCCGCTGTGAGTTTGAAGAGCTTCTGCGGGACACTCTGGAAATTGCTGACGGAGTCGTTCAGGAACCTATTCTTCGATCCAGCGAACTGGTCACTGAATTTACCGTCTGTGCCGAAGAGAAAACCGAAACCTTAAGCGGCATTCCCATCGACAGCAATCTTACCGGATTAGCACAGAGACTCCGCTGTGGTTGTATAAAAGGCGAAATTTCTTCTTTATATCAAACAGTTATACAGATTAATGAACGTGCTCTTAATCTTCTGACAGATCTGATCTGTTTCAAAGAGCGTATCCTGAACAGGGTAAATAATGCACAACTCTTCACGGTCAATTATCCTCTGCTTATTGAGCACATCACCAGAGAAGCCAGACTATACCGCGACATCGTAGAGCAGCTTATGACCAACAGAAGTATTTCCTACCAGAATCTGTATGAGACCGAGAATTTCTGGAATCGGATCATGATGGAGCATGCATGGTTTATCCGCGGTTTGCTGGATCCGTCAGAAGCACAGTTAATAGAAACTGCCGACAGTTTTTCCAAAGACTACTCCCGACTCCTCCACGAAGCCAGAAAACAGAATTGCCGTGCGAATGCCATGACGGAAAAATCTCTGGAAGAAACTTTGAAATACCGCGACTTTAAAGCCACCGGAACAAAAGGCATTCTTGACTGTCAGATTTCGTCCATTATTCTGCCTCTCCTGGCCGACCATGTACTCCGGGAAGCAAATCACTATATCCGTATGCTGGAAACCGGACGAACCAGGTAGAAGGAGGATGAGATATGGAACTTTGTAACTACCCCTGTCCTGAGCGGACCCGTTACTATGAGATCGAAGCAATCGAAATTCCGATTGTTTACAACAAATACGGTGATTATGACCCAAATGGACTTCTATATGTACTAAAGAAAGATGCCTCCCGTATTCGGAGGGAAGCACTGCGTAATTTCTCTCTAGAAACTCCTCAGCCGTATGAGGAAGTGAAGCCTCTTGTCATACGGGCAAATGCAGGAGAGCGCGTCATAATCTCATTCTCCCACTCGCTGAACCGCGATCTCTCCATCCATGTTCTGGGAATGGACTATGATGTGCAGACATCTGATGGGTCCAGTGTGGGCTATAACAGAGATACCACCACCCGGAAACAGATTACCTACACCTGGTTTGCCGACCGGGAGGGTGTGTATATGTTCCACGATATGGGAGATATGAGAAGCAGTGAAGAAGGAACCAACATTCACGGACTCTTCGGTGCCATCATCGTAGAATCTCCACAATCCAGATGGCTGGATCCTGAGACTGGTAACGAGCTGGAAAGCGGTCTCTTCGCAGATATTTATTCCCCCGGCAGACCCGCATTTCGGGAATACGCCGTATTCTTCCATGACGAGCTGGAAATACGGGATAAAAATGGCAATCAGCCCATGGACCCTCATACCGGCCTGCCTTCCTCTACCACAGGAATCAGCTATCGTTCAGAACCCATGCGCAACCGTGAACCTCTGACAGATGACCATGCAGACACCGGAGAAGATATCTCCATGAGCTCCTGGGTCTATGGAGATCCGGCACCTCCAATCCCCCGTGCTTACGTCGGAGATCCATCAAAAATCCGATTGATCCATGGCGGAGTCAAAGAAACCCATGTATTCCATCTCCACAACCATCAATGGCGTCTGGAATCGGAAAACCCGGTTTCTACAATCCTGGATTCCATCACCCTGGGACCACAGGAATGCTATACACTGGATATTCTCCATGGAGCAGGAAGTCTGACCGGAACGATTGGCGACGTGATCTTCCACTGCCACCTCTATCCTCATTTTCACGAAGGAATGTGGACCCTGTGGCGAATCCATGACCGGCTGGAAGACGGCACCGGCAGACTTCCCGATGGCACAGTGATTCCTCCTCTCATGCCATTAAAAGACAGAGAAGCTCCCCCGCCAAAAGATGAGGACCATCCAGGTTATCCGAATTTTATCAACGGGACCTTCGGAGAGCGCCCCTTACAGCCGCCTCTGGGTATTTTAAACTCTGATGACGATAGTATCATCTTACCCACCGATATGGAACGGGCAAATTTTGTGGAAAATTACGCTCCCGGAGCCCTTTATTCCGAAACCTGCCCCTGCTCGGAACATACCGAAGTAAAGGTATTTGAAATTGCACTGGTTCAGGCGAAGGTCACTTATAACCGCTACGGCTGGAACGATCCACAGGGACGGTTCTTTGTCCTGAAAGAAGATCTGGAATTCCACGGCGGCCTCGACTCTTATATCCGCAAAGTCGAAGAACAGAAAATCCGCGTAGAACCTCTTGTCATACGGGCAAATGCAGGAGACTGCATCGAAATTCGCCTTACCAACCTTCTTCCGGAATATATTGAGGAAAGTCCCTTCCAGATGAAAACTTTGACAGATTTTGCAGCTTATCACATTCATCTGGTAAAATTCGACACCATCGTCTCCGATGGTGCCGCAAATGGCTGGAATAATATTGCCGGAGCCCGACAGTATGAGACATTGATTGAACGTTTCTTTGCAGATACAGAGCTTAACACGGTATTCTTCCATGACCACCTGTTCGCCAATTCTCACCAGCTTCACGGCGTATTCGGAGCACTGATCATCGAAGAGGCAGGAGCTACCTTCCACAGTCCCCGAAGCGGGAGAGAACTTCGACGAGGCACTCAGGCTGTCATCCACCGCAGGGACGGAACCTCCTTCCGGGAATTCGCCCTGTTTGTCCATGATTTTGCTTACCTGTTTGACAAAGACGGTAATGCACTGAACCCTCCGGCCGTCCCCGGTTCCCACGATGACCCCGGCGTAATGGGCATCAACTACCGCTGTGAACCTATGCGGGAGCGTCTGAAAAAAGGAGAAGACCCGGCCTATATTTTCAGTTCTCTGGTTCATCAGGATCCTGCTACTCCGATTCTTGAGACATATCCGGGAGATGAAATTATCATCCGCCTTCTGGATGGTGCCCACGAAGAACAGCACGTTTTCAATCTTACCGGATTATCATGGCAGCGGGAAATCGCAGACCCTCATTCCCCCACTGTTGCCTCTCAGACGCTGGGAATCTCCGAGGCTTTCAATCTCCGGATTACCAAAAAATATTATCCGGGAGATTACCTCTACTACTTTGGAGGTGTTGATGATGTCTGGCTGGGACTTTGGGGCATCCTGCGGGCATATGATCATCCCGTAAAACACCTGAAACCATTATGCAGCAGAAAAGACAGTATCCTGCCGCTTCCACTCTGTCCTGATAAAGACGCTGTCATACGCAAATACGAAATCGCTGCCATACAGCGAAACATTCCTTATAATCATCACGGAGATCATGACCCGGACGGATTACTCTTCGTTCCCCTTGAAGATGCAGACTGTGCACTTTATGGAAATTATCAGCCGAAGCCTCTGATCCTGAGGGCAAATGCCGGTGAATGGATTGAAGTCACCCTTCACAATCTCTTCAATCCGGCACACCCTATCGAATATTTCGACTATCCGAGAGTCCCTCTGGATTACAGATATCAGCCTTCCATGCGTGTATCTCTGAATCCACAGTTTCTGCACTATGACCCGGTATGTGATTCCGGAATCAACGTAGGTTATAACAACAGGGAACAGACCGTCGGTGTGGGAGAAAGCAAGAAATATCTGTGGTACGCGGATAAAGAATACGGTCCCTGCATCATCCAATCCTTTGGAGATATCCGTAATCACAGATATCATGGACTGTTCGGAACCATTATTATTGAACCGGCCGGAGCTTCCTGGTACCGCAGCTGCTCTCTTGCCCGGGCAATGTACGAAGAAGAAGCTGTCATCACCGCTCCGGGTGTAGAAAGCTTCCGCGAATGCGTCCTCATGATTCAGAACGGTATCCGTATGCTGGATTCAGAAGGGGAACTTGTAAAGACGATACAGGAAGATGATGGAGATGCCATCGATGCAGAAGACACCGGAGAAAAAGGTTATAATTACCGCTCCGAACGATTTGCAAACCGACTGAAACGAAGCAGCCGGATCTCCCGTATTTTCAACAGCCGGATTCACGGGGATCCCGCAACTCCGCTGTTCAGAGCCTACACAGGAGAAAGAGTCATTTTCCGAACCATGATGCCTGCTGACAAACCCCGTAATGTGGAATTGACCATCCATGGTCATAAGTGGAAGGAACAACCTTCAGATCCATTCTCCAGAGTGATTCCACTACAGGGAGGCATCAGCATTGGAAATACCTTCAGCATGGAACTGGAAGACGGAGCCTCCTGCCCCGGTGATTACCTCTACCGCTCCGGCAGCCTGAAATGGGATGTAGAGTCCGGAATGTGGGGAATCTTCCGCGTAATGAAACAGGGCATTGGCTGCAGATGCAGGAATGTCTGCCATAAAATCTTGCAGTGCATATCAACAGATAAATAAACTACAACCAAACTAAAAGGAGCCTGGACAGATTGATTTTACTTAGTCTGCCAGGCTCCGCCATTTCTTTATTTATTTCCTGCAAAAATAAATCCCATAAATCTCACAAATGTATATACTACCAACACTACTGCAATAATAGTCTCAATCAGAACTACATACTGAAGTGCCGGAATTGGCTGTCCCATATTCGCACAGCATGCCATTGTCTGTTTCGTCGCAATCGCACTGATAACAAACGGGAATGTAAATGCTGCGTAGCTTGGATAGAATTTCAGTTTCAGATATCCAATTGCCTTCACAAGTGCAAAAATATAAAGCACAGTTGCAACTGCGAGCATCGCCAGCAGGAATCCTCTTGACTTCGGCGTTACTGACTGTACATATCCTGCAATACAGAGACTTGTAGGTGCCGCATAAATACAAATCAGTGGCTGTGCCGGTTCCGGAACCTGTGGGCATTTCACATAACGGATTGTCACAAGAATCAGTAATGCGATCAGTGTTATAAATCCAAACCAGAAAGCTGCTGTTCCGATCCCAAGCTGCTCATATGCAGGCGCTGTCACTGCTGCCACTGCGATTCCCACATATACAATATAATAGCTTGCAAATACTTTCGGAAGCTGAAGCTTTGCAATAAACTTCACAGTGAAATAAACAATAAGCACAATATGCAGCCCAATCGCAAAGAACCAGATATACATTGCAGCCGGTCCAATAAAAGGCTTCACATAGGTACTGAGCAGCATCAACGCCATCGGGAATGTTGCTGCAACACTTGCCATAATCGGATTCTGCATATCTTCTTTAATCATCTGCGGAAACATGATTAATTTTGCAAGAACCAGGATTAATAAGAACGCTGCCACAATTCCACATACAGAGCGGATTCCCTCACCGTAGCTCTGTAACAAATTTCCCAATGCCGCAAATCCAAGCATAACGCCGCAAAGAGGCACCGGAACCTTTTTTATCATATTCTTCATGTCAATATTTCCTTTCTGTCATGACAGAAATGTCATCTCATTTCTAAATTTCGGCAAGTGTACGTCTTGGTGCCGGTTCATCAATCTCGTCCAGATTCTTGATACCCAGTTCACGACAGATAATCTGAGCAACCTTCCATGTACATAAGCCTGTGAAGAAAATACACTGTTCCTTGTGCTCACCTTTTCCTTTATCAAATTCCTTTGTAAGAACTCTGCAGCAGATAGCATTCTTCTGGTTTGCTACCTTGAACCAGTCATGAAGCTCTTTTGTCAGCTCCATACATTTCACACTCTTCGGATTCGTAGGTCCATCCTGTTCTGTACGTCCGAAGAACAGTCCCAATGCCAGAATACCTCCATTGAATGCACCACAGACACAACCTGACTTTCCTGCTCCAACTGCCATACCGGATGCCATTGCGATCACTTCCTCCGGAACATCCAGCTTGAACTCATCACGAATCGCACTGATCAGTGCTTCACAACAATAATAACCACCTTTAAATTTTGCCTCTGCCACCTGCTGTACCGCTCTTGGGCTGATTTCCGTTACTCCAATATTCATCATATTTTCCTCCTTAACGTTATGATTTCATTTGTCTTTCATTGTATCACTTTCTTTTCGCGCACTCTAATCGATAAAATTAATAAATGTTTTGCTTTTTTCTATAAGTAAAAAAATCCAGAAGAAAAACTCCGAAAATTGCACTTTTTTTGTAATAAAAGTAAAATTTCCGGAGTTTTATCCACTTTTTGTTACATCTGTTCAACTATCTTTTTATATTTCCTTCTCTGATTCTGTCCATCCAGTCTTTCACATGCTTCTGAAAAATATCCACACCATTACCAACGACCTCATTTTTACGTGTAAGCATACAGATAGTCCATTCATATCTTCCATCCGAAAACGGCAGCAGCACCAGATCGTCATGTCCCATGTCATCCGAAACAAAGTCCACCGTAACAGAGATTCCCTTATTTTCCCTGACCATCTTGTGACACAGACTGAACCCGCTTGTTTCAAAAACAATCTTCGGCTCAAACCCGGCATCACGACATCTGTTTACGATCAAATCATGAATCTTAAACTCTCTGCTCTCTATATAAAGAGGCTCATACCTCAAATCTTCTATCGTAACAGAACTCTTCCTGCTGAGCGGATTCTTTTTATTTACCAGAAGTTTAACCTCAAATGATTCTAGTTCCAGGACCTCATACACATCCTCATCACATGGTGCCAGTGAAAAAGCGACATTACCCTCCCCTGCTAAGAACCAGCGCTCTATCTGCTTATCCGGACACTCTCTGTAGGAGAACTCAATTTCCGGATATTTTCGCCTAAAATCCATGATGCACTCCGGTGTCACAAGGCGCAAAATCCCAAATGCCGAAAGCAGGTCAACCACTCCCCGTTCTTTCTGCTTAATCCGAAGAATTTCATTTCTCATATCATGATATTCGGATTTTGCTTTGATCGCATACTCAAGAAAATGCTTTCCGCACTCCGAAAGCTCCATTCCATTTCCGGTTCGAACAAAAAGCTCACAATCGCATTCACTTTCCAGATTTTTTATTATTTTACTGACGCCCTGCGGGGTCATGTACAGAAGCTTCGATGCATTCGTGAGATGCTTTGTCTCAGCTACCGTAATAAATACATTCAGATCTTTGATATTCATAAGACTTTACACCTTTGTCTGTAAGTTACTTTGAGTCAACTATTTATTACCTGGGTCTTTGGGATCTGCCGTTTCGATATACTTGATAATTTCTATGATTTCTTCTGCTGAAATGCCTTTTTCTTCAAGCTTATTAATTAGATTTACAATTTCTTTACCTGTCATATATTCGTTCATCCTTTCAGCCCCCTTTTCATTTGATACTAATGATGTTGGGGTCAAAAGCCCCCAACTATGATACCTACGGATTGTTCCGTGCTTTGCACTCCCACAATCCTGCCCGACATTCGCATATCGCGGGATTATCATCCCACTTTTATGCTCATATCGGGGCGGGTCCCAAGGACTTTCACCCACTTATGAGCAAGCTCATGTGGGCTTAGCCCTTTTGCCACTGGTATCATACTAATATTATAGAGGGTTTTATCTGCGGCGTAAAGTCTTATCAATCAATTTGTATCAATAATACTATCATCCAAACTATATTATGTCAATCTTTTTAATGTGTGCACAGATAAATTCCTCATGAATGAAAATCTATATCAATCTCTCCCGCCCATGTGAAAGCAAGTTTCTCTTTATTCAAAAAAACAAACGACTGTTTACAACATCTCATTGAAAACAGTCGTTGACATTTTACAAATTATTTTTCTTCTTTAATTTCTTTTGCCACGGTGATTCCAAAGAATGCCAGGATAATCGTCACAAACGGCATCAACAGGTTAAAATAGCAATACGGCAGATAAGTCATTGTCGATACGCCCAATACACCAACCACATACACACTGCAGGTGTTCCATGGAACCAGTACAGATGTTACTGTTCCGGCACTTTCCAGTGCATTGGAAAGCGTCTTTGGATGCAGTCCCATTTCTTTATAAGTATCAGCATACATTCTTCCCGGAATGACAACGGATATATACTGCTCCGGCATCACAAGATTACTCAGAAAGCAGGTAAGTTCCGTTGTTGTAATCAGCCCCACTGGCTTCTTTGCAACTTTAACAATCTTCTTAACAACTGCAGCCAGCATACCGGTCTTCTCCATAATTCCGCCAAACATCATGGCGATCATCGTAAGCGATATGGAGAACATCATATTCTCGATTCCACCAGTACTAAGAAGACTGTCAAGCGCCTCAACACCGGATTCACAGGTAAATCCGCTCATTCCCGCAACCATCACATCACCATAGGTAATTCCATCCTGGAAAATGAAACCGCAGAGAACTCCGGCAAATATGCCCAGTGTAATTCCCGGAAGCGCCGGTATCTTTCTCGCCACTGCCACAATTACAATGACCGGAGGCAAAAGCAGAAATGGACTGATATGAAACATGGAAGTAAGTCCCTGACTCATCTCACTGACCTCGCTCATATCTACACCTGTCCCATTTGCATACTGGATTCCCATCAAGGCAAATATGCCCAACGTAATGATATAAGTAATTCCTGTCGGAAGCATCATGAACTTCACATGTGTAAACACATCCGTACCCGCCATAGCCGGTGCCAGATTCGTTGTATCAGAAAGCGGCGACATCTTATCTCCAAAGTATGCTCCGGAAATGATCGCACCTGCTGCCACAGGAGCCGGAATACCCAGTCCGACTGCAATACCGATCAATGCCAGTCCCATCGTTCCCACCGTTCCCCAGGACGTTCCCGTCGCCAGAGAAGTAATAGAACATATCAATACTGCTGCAACCAGAAACACCGACGGGGACAATAGCTTTAATCCATAATAAATCATACTCGGGACTACACCGCTCAGAATCCACACACCCACAAGAATTCCTACTGTTATCAGAATCATGATAGAATTCATAGCATTCATAATACCCTCTATCATGGATGTCTCTATAAATTTCCAGTCAAATCCCAGATACAGGGCCATAATTGCTGCTGCACACACACCGATAAACATGGCAATATGAACACCTGCGTCGAATCTGATAATACTGACTGACATCGCTGCAACCAGAATCACAAACACAATCGCAGCGTGAATAATCTTAACCTCTTTTTTATTTTTCATAACACCCCAAGTTCTCCTTCCCCATTATCACTTTCAAGTATGCTTTCTTTGCATAGTATAGCATGTGGGAGCGAGTGATTCAATTAAGAAATCCGCCGGCCTGCCAGCCAGCGGATTTTTCAAAGTCTTTCATGATTTCTTATTTCTCATATAAAAATTTTTCCGGCAGTTCCACTTTAAAATCTACTGCCAGATCACGGAAATTCTGTGGTGTAATCGTCTGAAGCTTGTCCGGGCGCATAGACAGCATTTTCACAAGAATCTCTGCGGATTTCTCTACTGTATGCATAAGTCCGAATGTCAGATCAAAATCTTCACCGGAACAGAACATTCCATGATGCGCCCAGATTGCCACATCATACTGTTTCATCAGTTCACTGGTAGCTACCGCTATATCACGGCCTCCCGGAACCATCCATCCCACAACGCCGATTCCTCCTGGGAATACAACCGGACATTCTGTTGCCATCTCCCACAATTCTCTTGTAAACACTTCATCCGTTAACGGTAGAACGAAGGTCAACGCGATAACATTCGTTGTATGTGCATGATAGATTACTCTGTGTGCACCGCCAGAGGCTTTCTTTTTCACTTCATGATTCATCAGGTGACTTGGCAGTTCACTTGTCGGTCTTCCTCCATTTACCAATCCCCAGCAAATTCTGTAGTTCTCACCCTTTTCATCCAGTTCAATGATACAGATGCTGTCTTCCGGGTCCAGGATTACATTGCGGAAATACTTTCCGCTTCCTGTTACCATGAAGAATTCTCCTGCCAGATCCGGTACAGATGTACCGATTTCTTTCCATTCGCCGTCGAAGCTTAAATACTCCTTTACTTCTGCAACTTCTTCCTCTTTCATACGATAAGAGAGGTTTCCGCCATTTCTCTCATGCCATCCCTGTTCCCATCCATCATTACACATACGGATAAATCCCTGTACAAATTTTACATCTACAATACTCATGACTTTCTTCTCCTTCCAGAACATATTCTTATTTGGATTAATTTCTCTTACTGAGGACTTCCGCTTCATACTTTTCTACTTCCTCAAACCAGCCTTCTGCCGCTACACCGCATCTTCTGCAGTACTCTTCCCAGATATCCCCGATTGGAAGTGTCTTTACTTCTTCCTGCATTACCATCTTCTTGGACATCTGATTGGTATCCTGAAGCTCTTTTAACATTTCATTCGGAGTACAAAGTGCACTTAAGAGTGCTTTCTGGAAGCTTCTGAACCCGGTCACCCATGCGGAAATACGGTTGATGGATGCATCAAAGTAATCCAGTGCAATATAAGTACGTTCAATACCGCCTTCACAGCGAACGATTTCTTTTGCAATCTCTTTTGTCTCGTCGTCGAACAGAACCACATGGTCAGAATCCCAGCGGATCGGACGTGTAACGTGCAGCGCGATTTCCGGGAAAAATGTCAATAATGCCGGAATCTTATCAGAAACGACTTCCGTTGGATGGTAATGTCCGTTGTCCATAAGCGGCAGACATTTGTCAATATTTGCTGCTGCATAGCTAAGTGAGAACTCTGCTGAACCTACTGTATAAGCCTCAACTCCGATACCAAATACTTTAGATTCCACACATGGTTTTACCATCTTTGGATCATAAGGCTCTGAAAGGATTGCATCAATAGATTCTTTATAGCGGACTCTCGGTCCCATACGGTCAGCCGGAACATCCTTGTACCCATCCCCCGTCCAGATATTCATAACACAGGGAACTCCTGTCTGCTCTGCAAAATAGGAAGAGATACGGATGCATGCCTTTCCATGCTCGATCCAGAATTTTCTTGTTTCTTCATCCGGACTTGAAAGTGTCAGACCATCTTTCACTCTGTCATGTGAGAAAAATGTTGGGTTAAAGTCTAATCCCATTCCTCTCTCTTTTGCAAAATCAACCCACTTCTGGAAATGTTTTGGTTCCAGTTTATCGCGGTCTGCAAACTCGCCATCCTCAAAAATCGCATAGCATGCGTGCACATTGATTTTTTTCTTACCCGGCATCAGGCTCATTGCCTTATCCATATCTGCCAGAAGCTCTTCCGGTGTTCTTGCTCTTCCCGGGTAATCTCCGGTTGTCTGAATTCCTCCGGTAAGCGGTCCTTCGTGGTCAAATCCGATGACATCATCTCCCTGCCAGCAGTGCAGAGAAACCGGGATATTCATACATTTTTCAATTGCTGCTTCTGTGTCTACACCAAGTCTTGCATAAATTTCTTTTGCTGATTCATAGCGCGTCACCATAATTTTTCTCCTTTATCATTCTATTTTCTTTTACTATTATTTCGTTGATTTTCTTACAATTGTGGTTCGTAGATTTTTATATCAAAGGATTCCCGTACACACTTTCTTGCTTCAAATAAACTCTTAAACCTTCCGTCCCGGATCATCTGTGCCATCATATTTCCAATAGCTGTTGCTTCTCCAGGTCCTGCATACACCGTTTTCTTCGTTGCATTAGCCGTTAACTGGTTCAGATAATCCGCATTTGCGCCTCCTCCTATGATATGGATTTCATCATATTCCTTATGTGTATTTGCCTCAATCTCGTGCACTGTTCTTCCATAGCATTCAGCCAGACTCTGGTAGATAACCGTCGCTATCTCTCCAACTGATTCCGGTACTTTCTGATCCGTATCTGCACAATAATCCTTAATTGCCTGAATCATACTGTCAGGTGCCAGGAACACTTCATGATTCACGTCCATCTCTTTCTGAATGTCTTCCGTAAGGTTGCCCACAATCGTCCCCGGCACAGACAATGGAAGGAATATCTCTGAAGGATACCCCAGACTTTTAATCAGGGATTCATCCCATTGGTTATAAAATGGATTTACCAGCTGTGTAGATGTTCCATTTGTATACTCTGACACCTTATTGCCAGTCAATAGGAATTGAAAATAATCCGGCAGCATAAGGAATGTCTTTGCTTTTTCTAAAAGTTCCGGTGTATTTTGTTTCACAGCCATAAGTTGATAAATGGTATTAAAAATCTGCTTCTGAATTCCGGTTTTCCGATATAACTCCGGCTCCGGAATTGCCTTATACACTTCCGCATCCATTCCCGTTGTTCTGCTGTCACGATAGCCGTACGTGTCCCCAAGTACCTGATTCTTTTCATCCAGTAATACATAATCAACTGCCCATGTATCAATAGACATGCTCACAGGAATTTTACCTATCTCTTTACACTTCTTCATACCTGCTACGATTTCAGCAAATAATCTCTGAACGTCCCACAGCTTTTTACCATCCTGACTGGTCATACCATTTTCAAAACGATAGATCTCTTCCAGAATCATCCTGCCATTATCGAGATAACCCAGGATATGCCGTCCGCTGGAAGCGCCAATATCAACTGCCAAATAATATGTCTGCATCACATTTTCTCCTTTCTCTTCCCCTTTCGTTTAAGGTAACTATATCAAAAACCGGTGCCCTGTTTTAGATTCTGGTTTGACTAAAAAACTGTCCTTATTTTCCATTCTGGTACAATAAAAAAGAAGAATAAACAAAAGTGACTCTTATAGTCCATTCTGTCTATCCTTCTTAGCCCTAAATCCTTATGGTCTTATCATTTTTATGCTCTAACCGGTACTTCCTGGGTGTCATTCCATACCTTTCCTTAAATTGCCGATAAAAGTAACTTTGATTCTCATACCCAACAGCTACAGCTATCTCTTCAATCGGAAGATCTGTTTCTATCAGAAGCATGACCGCTTTCTGAAATCTCTTACGCTGTAAAAGCTCTTGAAATGTAAATCCTGTGCTTTGCTTAATCGTCTTACTTAGAACTGACAACGACTGATGAAAGTCCTCTGCAATCTTCGTCAGATTTGCCGTCTTATACCACGTATCTATATATGATAACGTTGATTGTACAACTACATCCTTATAACTCTAAGATGAACTCTGGGTCAGACAATCCACATGGCGCAGAAGATACAGAAAAACAATCCCCATAGAATATTGATTGATGCTGTCTTCATTCTGCTCATCATTCAACATGGAAACGATCATATTTTCCATAAGATTTTCTATTGCCCGATCTTCTTCCAGTCGAAAGACCAAATAGTGCGATACAGGATTATTCTGCCGTAATGTATTTATCAAAAATTCAGCCAGTATATTATTCTCTTCCAGCATCTGAAGCGGAATATCAAAGAACTCTGGCAGTGCAATAAAATTAATCCCTATATCTTCATATTCTGCCCTCTTCACTCCATGCTTCACATACTGATTCAGAAGCAGCATATCCCCCTTCTGCATGGTCACTTCTTTTCCATCCAGATAATGGGTGATTGTTCCCTGGCACACATACATAATTTCAATATAATTGTGCCTGTGGGCCGGAAATTCAATAAAACGACTGTGAGGACGAACTGTAATCAGACGCCCCTCTTTCAAGAAACGTTTGCGGTCTATTTCAAATTTGTTTTCGCTGGTATACAGTTCCTTATTAACCAGTACACTCCCATCCAGATAGCCCTGCTCTTCCTGCGATATTTCCAGCATTTTCTTAATTAATTCTTCTTTCATGGCTGCCAACCCACCTGCTTCTAACTCTAATCTCTTACGTGTTCGTACCACTCTATCGGTCCGGCAAGGTTTTCCAGACTAACCCGACTGCCTCCATTCATCATCAGATCCAGCATGTCGTTCTCTTCCGGTGTTCTGTCTGTCTTTTCAGCCAGTGCTTTTCCCGCTGTTTTTATCATCATGCTCATCATGAATCTGTTTACTCCCCTAAGTTCCTGCATACTAAATCCTCCCTGGAGTGTAAAGACTTCAACTGATGAAGAAATCTGATTCCTATCCCTGATTTCCTGAATCTGTGTTCCGGTTCCACCCATACCGACTGCGCAGACCATGCGGATACAGAAGTGCTTCTCTGCATCCTTATATCCCTTGACTCCGCTTGCCATAATCCATCCAAGATAAATAATCTCAGTTCCTTTTGTCAAAACTTTTTTCGCTTCCTTTAACGCATAAACCGGTAAATTAATCTGATGTCCAAGCATCTTTGCATATCTCTCTGTATTTCCAGTATTAGTTGTATAAACAATCGCTTTAATCATAGTTACTCCTGTTAAAAGTCTTATAAAACAATCTGACATGTGCCTCTAATTTCTTCATACACTCTTCCTCTTTTTCAGGATGTCTGTCGCATTCACCCAGTAAAACAAGAATTGGTGCATCGTACATCATTGCAAGAATGCCCGGATCTTCCTCTACCAAAACACCGGCTGCAATCATTTTAGTAAATAGTCCACTATGGTAATCGTGAATCTGATTGACATATCGCTGCGAATAAAGCTCTGAAAGCTCCGGGGAGCGAAACTGTTCAATCGTCATCATCCTTCTGAACATGCTGACATATTCATCGTGCAGAGAATAATCAATCAGGGATCTTACCTTTGCAACCAGATCATCCGCAGTAATCTCTTCAAACATCTTTACATCCTGTTCGGAATTCTGAACATGTACAGAAATAGTGTCCGTGAAAGCTTCATATCTTCTTGCCGTTTCTTCAAATATTGCATCGAAAATATCCTGCTTGCTCCTGTAATGCTTATATAAAGATGGGGCTTTGATCCCAACTGCAGCGGCGATCTGCTCAACCCCCACAGCATCATACCCTCTTTGCGAAAACAATCTCAGCGATTCCAGAAGAATCTTTTGTTTTGTATTCATCGCCATTCCTCCCGAAAAAAACAGCTAAATATTTTTAGCCATATTATAAGCTAAAAATATTTAGCTGTCAAGAGTAACAATATTCTCGATCAAATATTCTGTTTCAAACAGCTCTTTATATCATCCTCCGCATTACTGATTGGCCGCAAATCAAAAGTGTCCGCCAGATACTGCAGCACATTTGGGCTTAAAAATGCGGGAAGCGTTGGTCCCAGATAAATACCTTTTATTCCCAGACTCAATAGTGCCAGCAAATCAGCCACTGCTTTTTGTTCATACCATGATACGATCAATGACAACGGCAGTCCGTTCACATCCGTGTTAAAAGCATCTGCCAAAGCTGTTGCAATCCGTATGGCAGAATATACATCATTGCATTGGCCTACATCCAGAAGCCTTGGCAGTCCCGCCACTTCTCCAAAATCAAGTTTGTTAAACCGGTATTTCCCACATGCCAGCGTCAAAATTATACAGTCATCCGGGACCATCTTTGCAAACTCTGTATAATAGTTTCTTCCGGGTCTCGCACCATCACAGCCGCCAATCAAAAAGAAATGTCTGATTTTTCCTGTTTTCACAGCCTCCACAATTTTTTCAGCATAACTTAAAACGGCATGATGCCCGAATCCAACCAATATCTCCTGCGGCTCCTGATCTTCTGAATAGCCGCCCAGTTCTATTGCCTGCTGAATGATTTCACTAAAGTCCTTTTCTCCATTTTCCTTTCTGCCAACATGCTTTACGCCTTCCCAGCCTACCACATTTGTGCTGTAGATTCTGTCTTTATAGCTTTCTCTTGGCCGCATCAGACAGTTTGTTGTCATCAGAATACATCCCGGAAGGTTATCGAACTGCTTTTGCTGATCCTGCCATGCCCCTCCGAAATTACCGACAAGATGCGGATATTTTTTCAGCCCCTCATATCCATGACACGGCAACATTTCACCGTGTGTATAAATATTGACTCCTGTCCCTCTGGTCTGTTCCAACAGCATTTCCAAATCCTTCAGATCATGACCTGAAACAATAATAAAAGGGCCCTTTTTCATCTGGATGTTTACCCTGTGCGGAGACGGATTTCCATAAACCTCTGTATTGGCCTCATCCAGCTTTTTCATAACCTCTATTGCCATTTCTCCGGTACGCATGGTCATCCGGATCAGTTCTTCTACCGTAAGATTATCATCTGTGAGTGCCTCCAATGCCTGAATATAAAAATCATCCACCTGGTCACTGTAATACCCCAACTCTCTCGCCTGATGCCCGTAGGCACTAATACCTTTGAGTCCATACAGAATTGTCTGCCTCAAGGAACGAATATCCGGATCCAGGGATTTATCATACATAATTCCCGCCAGAGGTGCATCCTTTAACATCTCCGATTTTGTCTCCGGGAGATTATAAGAAGCATGAGCCGTATGATTGGGAATCTCTCCCGCCATGTCTCTTAATTTCTCTTTGATTTTCTGTGATTCTCTCAATAATTCCACATGCACTTTTGCATCAAAATTAACATTTGTAAGAGTTGTGAAAAGAACATTTTCGATAAAACTTATCACATTTTTATCTATAGCCTGTCCATTCTCTGCCAGTACTTTCCCATAACAACTGATCCCTTTGATTTGAAAAATCAATAAATCCTGCAGATTGGCAATTTCCGGAGTTTTTCCGCAAACGCCCATCTTCGTACATCCCTTCCCATTCGCTGTCTGTTCACACTGGTAACAAAACATTTCATATCCCAAATCCATATTATTGCTCATATGCTGACCATCCTTATCATTTATTCTTATGGTACAGCATGCCGATTTTCTGAATTTTTATTCTCCTTCCCAGCAAGAATCCCGCTGCTTTGCCAGGACTTGTCTCTATCCCGGTGGCCTGGGACTACAAAAGAAGTTGTCACTTATGTTCACAAAGTGTTGACTGATATGGGGTACGAGCCATATTATTCCAACAAAGGAAATGTGCATGTCACACTTGGCGGCGAGGGAAATCCTCTGCTCTTAGCAGCACATCTCGATACGCTTGGCGCAATGGTGCGCTCCATCAAGGAGAACGGACGTCTCCGCCCGACAACACTCGGTGGTCACCAGTGGACAACCTGTGACGGCGAAAACTGCACAGTCCACACACGCGACGGAAAAATTTACACAGGCGTTGTGCTCAACACAGAACCTTCTGCTCACGTTGCCGATGAAAAAGTGGAACAAAAGGAATCTAACATGGAAATTCTCCTGGATGAAAATGTAGATACAAAAGAAGCAACAAAAGCGCTTGGAATTCAGGTCGGAGATATTATTGCAATGGACCCTCGGACGACTGTAACCAAAAGCGGTTACATCAAGAGCCGCTTCCTGGATGATAAGCTTTCTGCCGCCATCCTTCTCGGGCTTGCCAAGATGGTGAAAGAAGAAAATCTTCAGTTAAACCGTAAGGTTTCTCTTCTCTTCACTGTATACGAAGAAGTCGGACACGGCGGATGTTTCATTCCTGAAGATACTAAAGAAATGCTATCTGTAGATATGGGCTGTGTCGGCGCCGATCTCGACTGTACAGAACGTCAGGTTTCTATCTGCGCAAAGGATTCCGGCGGACCGTACAACTACGATGTGACAAGCGCGCTCGTCGCAGCGGCAAAGGCAAATAACATCGACTTCGCAATCGATGTTTATCCTCATTACGGTTCCGATGTAGAAGCAACGCTCAAGAGCGGATACGATATCCGTCACGGACTCATCGGACCGGGCGTGTACGCATCTCACAACTATGAACGTTCTCATACAGACGGTGTGAAGAACACACTTGCTCTCTTAAAAGTTTATATTGCTTAATTTCCGAGGCTGCCACATAAATGCAGTTTTATGCGGCAGCCTCTTTATGCCCCTTTTTCATTATATTTCTGATAAAATACGTCCATCTGTACTAATGGTCACGACATTCCATGGTATAAATTTACCGCTGGACTGTAATGCCATTTTGGCAGCATGTTCCAGGCCACCACAGCAGGGAACCTGCATACGCACAATAGTAACGCTTTTGATATCATTTTCACGAATAATCGCAGTTAATTTTTCCGTATAGTCTACATTGTCCAATTTGGGGCAGCCAATGAGCGTAATCTTATTTTTCATAAATCTGTTATGAAAGTTTCCATATGCATATGCGGTACAGTCAGCCGCAACCAGAAGGTTCGCCCCATCGAAATAAGGTGCAGTCACAGGTGCAAGTTTTATCTGTACCGGCCATTGTGAAAGCTGGCTGTTTATAACCTCAGCAGCAGTTGGGGAACTATCTTCCTGTGTCCGCTGAATCTGTTTTGCCATTGTGCCAGGACACCCGCAGGGAATCTCCTTCTTCTTCTGCTGTGCAGCTTTTACAGCATTTTCATCATAAGCGGCAGCTTCCCGTTCCACAAAAGTAATTGCTCCTGTAGGACAGGTCGGGAGACAGTCGCCCAGGCCATCACAGTAATCATCCCGGAGAAGCTGTGCTTTCCCATCTACCATGCCAATCGCACCTTCGTGACAGGCATCGGCACATGCCCCACATCCATTACATTTTTCTTTATCAATCTGAATAATTCTTCGTATCACTATTTTATCCTCCTTGATTTTATGGCCTGATTATACTATTATAATCAAGACAAATCTGTTGTATTTACAACGAAAAGGTGATTTATGAAAAAATATTTAAAACTGTTAGAGCATACAAGATTATTCCATGGTATCACGGAGTCGGAAATCGAATCCATGTTGAAATGCCTGTCGGCAACCAGCCGCTGCTATCAAAAGGGGGATTATGTTTTTCGCAGGGGAGAACACATTACCACAGTAGCACTGCTGTTGGAAGGATGCATTCATATCTGTAAGGAAGATTTTTGGGGAAACTTAAGCATCCTGAGCGAAATTTCCGAAGGAGAGATATTCGGAGAAGTGTATGCCTGTCTGGACAATGATGAGATATTAAATAATGCAGTGGCTGTAAAGCAGAGCGTTGTGCTTTTTCTGGATGTTCATCGGATACTCACTATGTGCCCGTCATCCTGCCATTTTCATGGGATGCTTATCCGGAATCTGCTTTCCGTCATTGCTTCAAAGAATAAAATGCTTACACAGAAGCTGGAATATATGTCCCAGCGGACAACCCGTGAAAAATTGTTGTCTTATCTGTCAGAACAATCTCTAAAGGCGGGATGTCCTTCTTTTGATATTCCGTTTAACCGCCAGCAGCTTGCTGATTTTCTTTCGGTTGACCGGAGCGCCATGTCGAATGAGCTTTGCAAAATGCGGGATGAAGGGATATTGTTATTCGAAAAAAATCACTTTACCTTAAAATAAAAAATGATTAATCGGAGGTTTTTATGAATCAAAAGTATCGTTTTTCTCAAGTATTATTATCTTTTATACCTGTGATAGCCGGTAACTTTCTCTACGCCCTGGCGGTAAAATTATTCTTACTTCCTTCCGGACTCGTCACAGGTGGTACAACCGGAATTGCTCTGACAATCAACCATTTTTTCGGCATTTCCATCACACAATTTGTACTTGTTTTCAATATTATCATGCTGATTGCCGGTTATCTGGTACTCGGAAAGCAATTTGCAGCCACGACCCTGGCAAGTACATTTCTGTACCCGTTGGCTCTGGAGATATTTGATCGAATTTTGGGAGACTATGTCATGACTGATGATCTTCTGCTTTGCACCATATTTTCCGGATTAGGCATTGGAATTGCTTTGGGCATCGTAATCCGCTCCGGCGCATCCACCGGCGGCATGGATATTCCTCCATTAATTCTGCAGAAGGTTTTCCGCATTCCTGTCTCCGGAAGTATGTACGCCTTTGATGTCATCATCCTGTTAGGACAGGCACTATTCCGCCCGGCAGAAAATATTCTATATGGCATTGTTTTGGTCATGATCTATACTATGGTGCTGGATAAACTGCTTCTTCTGGGTGCCACCAGAACAGAAATAAAGGTAATCAGCGAAAAAGCCGATGAGATTCGAAACGCAATCCTCGAACAGATTGACAGAGGTGTAACCCTGCTGGACGGAGAAAGCGGATACCTGCGAAATAAGACACAGGTGCTGCTCAGCATCATTTCCAAGCGCGAACTTCCAAAGGTTGAAAAACTCATCCATTCAATTGATCCGGAGAGTTTCATTGTAGTCAGCCGCGTTAACGAAGTCAGCGGGCGGGGATTCTCCATGAAAAAGAAATACCGGTAAAATAACCTGGGCCACCTGATTAAATTCAGACGGCCCTTAATCTATTCACAAAAAGCAGGCGTTTTACCATTAAAAAAGGCGGATTTGCTTTCCCGAAGGCATTTACAAACTTGTTTTTACCATCAAATTAGATGATAATCAGAATTGATGGCAATTTTAAAGTATTTTTTACCATTAGATTGGCGAATTAACAAAACAGATGGTAATACTTGATTATTTTTTGCCATCAATTAGCCCAAGAAGTAAATTGGATGGCAAACCCCATGTATTTTGTACCATTGGAATAGGTGATTGATAAAACGAATGGTAAAATTCAGGTATTTTGTGCCATTGGATTGGCCAAGAACCATAACAAATGGCAATTCCTGGATTTCACTTTCGTTGTTCATGTTTCTACACTTTATGTAGAATAAATTCTATCCATCGCCTCCTGAATCTCTGTCTCGCAGGATCGCATGGCATATATCGTCTTCTGGATCAGATCACCAAGCTCCCATCCCAGCATATCGGCTCCCTTCTGGATGACTTCTCTGGAGCAGCCGGCAGCAAAATTCGCACTCTTGTATTTTTTCTTTACGGATTTTACCTCCATGTCCTGCACGCTCTTTGACGGACGCATCAGAGCTACGGCTCCAATCAGTCCCGTCAGTTCATCCACCGCGTAAAGCACTTTCTCCATCTCGTGCTCCGGCTTCACATCCACGGTAAGATCATAGCCGTGACTGCACACCGCATGGATGATATCCTCACCAACTCCCGCTTCCCTTAAAAGCTCCAGCGCCTTGATACAGTGCTGCTCAGGATACTGTTCAAAATCAATATCGTGAAGCAGGCCTACAATTCCCCAATATTCGGCGTCGTCCTGGTAACCAAGCTCTGTGGCATACCATTTCATAACACCTTCTACTGTCAGCGCATGCTGAAGATGGAATCTGTCCTGATTATACTTTTTCAAAAGTTCAAATGCGTCTTCTCTGGATATATAATTGTCCATAATCGTCCCCTATTTTACAGCCTCAAATGCTGTATCCAGTGCTGCAATCAGGTCTTCTACTTTCTCAATACCGATAGAAAGACGAATCGTATTCGGTTTGATTCCCTGATCCAGGAGTTCTTCTTCTGTACACTGGCTGTGTGTGGTAGTTGCCGGATGGATGACAAGTGACTTCACATCCGCTACATTTGCCAGCAATGAGAAGATAGCAAGATTGTCAATGAAGTCCTGTGCAGTCTTCGCATCTCCCTTAATCTCAAATGTAAAGATAGAACCTCCTCCATTTGGCAGATACTTCTTATATAATTCATGGCTTGGTTCACTTTCCAGTGACGGATGGTGTACAGCCTCTACCTGCGGATGATTCGACAGGTAATCCACGATCTTCAGCGCGTTGCTCACATGACGCTCTACACGGAGAGAAAGTGTTTCCAGTCCCTGCAGGAACAGGAATGCATGGAATGGTGAAAGGGTTGCTCCGGTATCACGCAGGATGACCGCACGGATATAGGTTACAAAAGCTGCCGGTCCTGCCGCATCGGTAAATGCAACACCGTGATAGCTTGGATTTGCTTCTGAGACCCATGGATATTTACCGGATGCCTTCCAGTCGAAATTACCGCTGTCGATGATCACTCCACCAATTGCTGTACCGTGTCCTCCAATAAACTTTGTTGCGGAATGAACCACGATATCTGCGCCGTACTCAATTGGACGGATCAGGAACGGAGTTGCAAATGTGGAATCCACCACCAATGGAATGTTATGCTTGTGCGCAATTTTTGCCAGTTCTTCCAGATCCACCAGATTGGAATTCGGGTTTCCAAGAGTCTCAACATAGAGAGCTTTTGTATTTTCCTGGATTGCTGCTTCAAAAGAACCTTCCACCTCAGGATCAACAAATGTTGTTGTAATTCCATTGGTTAATGGTAATGTATGTGCTAATAAGTTATAGGTTCCACCGTAAATTGTCTTGGAAGCAACGATGTGCTCGCCCGCTTTTGCCAGCGCCTGAATGGTATAGTCAATTGCTGCTGCCCCGGATGCTACCGCCAATGCTGCCACGCCGCCCTCCAGAGAAGCGATACGCTGTTCAAAAACATCCTCTGTCGGATTTGTCAGTCTTCCGTAAATATTTCCTGCATCACGAAGTCCGAAGCGGTCAGCTGCATGCTGTGAATTATGGAACACATAAGATGATGTTGCGTAAATCGGAACCGCTCTTGCATCTGTTGCCGGATCTGCATTCTCCTGTCCAATATGTAACTGTCTTGTTTCAAAACCCCAGTTTTTAGAATCCTTAATATTTGCCATTTCTATGTCCTCCGATCTATTTATTTTATGTTTGTTTTTTAATTTCTGAATCCATACTAACACGATAGGTTTAATATGTCCAATACACAAAAAAAATATCCGGTTATAGTTTCAAACTATAACCGGATATTTTTCAAATTCATTCTTAGCCTAAAAGTAACAAACTAAATACCAATGTGAAGAGCGCTACTGTCTCTACGATACCTACTACGATAAAGTAGTTTGCCGTACCTTTTCCCGTTGCTCCCAATGCGTCTGCAGCTGCTGCAGCACATTTACCCTGGAACAATCCGGAAAGACCGATTGCAAGACCTCCGAAGATACCAACACCAAGTGCAAGACCCGGATCTCCACCGCCTGCCATTGCAGACTTAATAAAGTTCATAAGAAGGAATCCATAAATTGTCTGTGTAAGAGGCGCACCAGAGAACGCGATCATAATGAACGGTGCTGGTTTTCCGCTTGCATAACATTTTTTCCATGCTCCAACTGATGCCATTCCGGCAAATCCTGCACCAAACGCTGATCCTGAAGCGGACAAACCAAGTGCAGCTGCCATTCCAACAAATGCTAAATTCATAATCATTCTCCTTTATAAATACTATTTTTTTATCTTATCGTTTACTTTAAATGGTTCATATGCTATTCCTGTCCACTCCAGACCAGCCTGCCCTGAGAACTCCAGAACGTTCAGTCTGACGCCATGTACTACGACTGAAAGGAAACACATGATAATATTAAGTCCATGTCCGATCAATACGACCACCACACCAAGGATCATAAGCGGTCCTTTGAAACCTGCTGCGATTCCGTTAAAGCTCTGGGAAATAGCAAGACCTGCCATACCTACCGCAAACAGACGGATATAACTCATTACGTTACCAAAGCAGCTGATCGTATTTAAGAATACGGTAAACGAATCCGCCAGGCCTGCTTTGATTCCCTGTGCAATGGTGCGGTCCGGTGCCATTCCTCCGAAGAGTACTACCATGACAAATGCAACACCAATGAGTGCAAATACCGGCTTAATATTAATCTTCTCTCCGATTACCAGATAAAGTGATAACAAATACATTGCAACAATTGCCACAAGCCATCCCAGATCTGCTACCCAGCTCAGGTTCTTCTCACCAATCTTCTTCTTAATAGAAATCAGACTTCCGAGTGCCATCTGAATTGCCCCGATGGAGAAGGAGAACTTCATGATAGCGTTCTGCTGCTCGAGGGCTGTAACACCAAAATACTCCGGATAGTTGGCAAACTCAGGAAGAACCATTGCTCTCAGGATTGGAACATCCATAGCCTTTTCCATACCGAACCAGGTACCCGTAATGGCTCCCCATATAATTGTCGCAACTGAAAGTACAAATAGCAAATAAACTACATTATCAAATTTCTTTGATTTCGCTGCATATGCAATAGTTCCGGCCAGGATAAGCACTCCGTATCCGGCATCACCGATAATCATTGCAAAGAACAGTGTGAAAAACAGGAAGAACCAAAGGGAAATATCTGATTCTCTGTATCCGGGAAGGATTCCCAGGATATCAAATACCGGTTTGATCAATCCCGACACCTTTCCGTATTTCACTTTTGTCGGAATCTGTGAATCTTCCTCTGATACATCCTCCTGCGCCCATGCCCATTTATTCTCTTTGGCTGCAGCTTTAAATTTATCCATATCTGCCTCAGGCAGATATCCTGAAATCCAGACGAAATCCTCATCATTTTCTGCAGTTTCGCTTGCCGAAGAATAATTCTCCGCATTCTGAGCTTTGAGCATCTGAACCTGGAAACTGGAATCATATACAGCAGCCTTTTTGAGCACTTCTTCACACTCGGTAATTTCCTTCTGAGCGTTTTCCATCTCTTTTGTCAGTTCTCCTATACCCTTCTCCGGGATGGAGAACTCGGCTGCCGGAATGGTTGCCGGCAAGGTTCCTATTACAGCAACGGTATCCATCTTGTCTACAGATGCGAGGCGGACCATCCTGATATCCGGATCCTGCACCGCCATCGTATACTCATTCTTGCCTAAACGGTAAAAATGAAGATCATACCCTGCTTTTTTTAATTGTTTTAATTCGCCCGGTACAAAGTCACCCCAGGCTTTGATACGTTCGATTTCTGCATTGGCAGCACTCATATCCTGAATAAGTGCTGATTTTTTATCCAATGCTGCCAGAACACCGCGGTACATTTCCTCAAACTGAGCATCCGAAAGAATCGGAGCCTCCTCTTTGTTCTTAGATTTCTTATCCGGTGCATAATCCGTCAATGCGGAAGCTGTCTTTGAAAGACTGGTAAATCTTTCTGACACCGCACGAGCCGGACTCTTTTTTTCTGACAGATGCAGAATTCCGAGATTTCGAAGTCCATCGAGCATCTCGTCTTTTTTGGAGACAGATGACACGATGTAGACCATTTTCATCTTTTCTATCATTGTGCCGCCTCCACAAGTTTTTTCTTTGAAATTTTTCCGCGAACAACTGCCGCTGTCTGCTGGTCTCCAAGGAATACACCGATTATCCGGATATTTTCCTTTGCTTCCGGAATCTTAACTTTTTCAAACAGATTTACTCTCTGAGATGTAGAACGTAATTCTTTCTCAAGGAGAGCCTCCTGTTTGCGAAGTGTGGATACCAGCGCATCCAGACGTGCAATCTCACGGAGTTTTATGATTGCAGTATCAACCCACAAAGGATAGTCGTCAACATCATAGTTAATGTCTTTGAATGTCAGTTCCTGGAATGTCGGAACCGTAACACCCGCGATGTTCTCATTCTTACAGATGACTGTATCAGGCTGTACCAGATTATCAAGCTTTTTGCTATCCTCGAAGATTTCATTCTCCGCAAATACTGCAACCCAGTCATCCAGATCTCCGATCATCTGAGCACGTTCGACTTCCTTCTGCTCCAGTTCAGCTTTTGTCTTCATGATAACCGACTGCAGCTGCTGTTTCTTAAGCTGCAGGGTCGGAAGATAACGCTGATACTGTTTCAGGCGATCTTTCTGCACCTTCTGCTCATTTTTTGTAAGTTTGATAGCCATTAACTACTCCTTTTAGTTTAATGCATCCTTCTTCGGCCATCTTTCTTTCAGAAGACTGGTCTTCAAACCGGTTTCATTTGGCTCAAAGCACTCTGCAAGAATTTCCCAGCCAAGGTCAAGTGCATCCTCAAGTGGAATATTAACACCAAGGTCCATTAATTTTGTTTCGAAAAGCTCACCGTATTTCAAAAGTTTCTCATCCCATTCACTCATAAGGAATCCCATGGATTTCTTCTCAAGTGCTTCCTTATACTGAGAGTAAAGACGGATCATACCGTCCATGAGAGCACGGTGGTCATTTCTTGTCTTACCGTTTACGTTCTGTTTCAAACGTGAAAGTGATCCAAATGGCTCAATATGTCCATTCTTTAAATAATACTGACCCTCTGTAATATAACCTGTGTTGTCCGGTACCGGATGTGTTACGTCATCACCCGGCATTGTTGTAACACCAAGGATCGTGATTGATCCGGCGCCTTCGATATCAACAGCCTTCTCATAACGAGATGCAAGACAGCTGTACAGATCTCCCGGGTAACCTCGGTTAGAAGGTACCTGTTCCATAGTAATAGCCATTTCCTTCTGTGCATCTGCAAAGTTTGTCATATCGGTCAGAAGAACAAGTACTTTCTTTCCCGCAAGGGCAAACTGCTCAGCAACAGCAAGTGCCATATCCGGTACGAGTGTACACTCTACGGTTGGATCGGCTGCAGTATGAATAAACATAACCGTATGGCTCATCGCACCACCCTTTTCAAGGGTGTCACGGAACGTAAGATAATCATCATATTTCAGACCCATACCTCCAAGCACGATAACGTCTACTTCTGCCTGAAGAGCGATACGGGAAAGCAAAGCATTGTATGGCTCACCTGAAATAGAGAAAATCGGAAGCTTCTGGCTCTCTACAAGTGTATTGAACACATCGATCATAGGAATACCTGTACGGATCATGTTCTTTGGCAAAATACGTTTTGCAGGGTTAAAGGAAGGTCCGCCTATCGGAATCATATTTTCAGTAAGTGCCGGGCCATTATCTCTTGGAACTCCTGCTCCATCAAACACACGTCCAAGCAAATGCTCTGAGAAGGAAACCATCATCGGTCTTCCAAGGAAGCGGATCGGATCATTGGTTCCTACCCCCTGTGCACCTGCAAATACCTGAAGAGATACCACATCTTTATCAAGTTTTATAACTGTCGCGTAACTGTCACCCACAAGAGCGAGGTCGCCAAGTCTGACATCTTTGGCCCTTACAGTAACTACGTTACCGACGATTGATTCTATTTTTGTATATACTTTCTGCACTTTAGGACCTCCTACTCAACTGCTTTCGACATGTAGAATTCTGAAATCTTCTTTCCCTGTTCGTAGTACTCAGGTGTCTGGAACTGCGTACCGTGCCAGTCAAGGAACTCCTGTCTCAACTGGTTGAAGAAGCCACGGATTTCTTTCTTGTCTTCCAGGTCATAGGACTTCATCAATGCATCATAAAGCTTATCGAACTCTTCTCTCTGTCTCTCCGGAGGACAAGCTGCATCGATCGGATCGAATGAGTTCTGCTGAAGGTATACGGAGTCAAGAAGTTCACCTTTCTGATAGATGATATAATCCTCTGCGGATGTTCCTTCCTCACCTACTACCTTCATCATCTGATTGATCTCATTTCCTCTTCTGAGAATGGAGCGTGCCTCTTCGATACGTCCCATATCTACAACACCTGAATATTTTGACCAGGAATCCATCGGATGAATCGCAGGGTATTTACGTGCATCAGAACGCTCTCTGGAAAGTCCGTGGAATGCTCCAACTACCTTCAGGGTTGCCTGTGTTACAGGTTCCTCAAAGTTACCACCAGCAGGTGATACTGTACCACCAATCGTTACAGATGCAACCTTGCCATTCTTAAGTCGTACTTTACCGGCTCTCTCATAGAAAGAAGCAATCGTAGACTCAAGATAAGCAGGGAATGCCTCCTCACCAGGAATCTCTTCCAGACGTCCTGACATCTCACGCATCGCCTGTGCCCAACGGCTTGTAGAATCCGCAAGAAGAAGAACATCCAGTCCCATCTGTCTGTAATACTCAGCAAGTGTAACAGCAGTGTAGCAGGAAGCCTCTCTGGCTGCTACAGGCATAGAGGATGTGTTACAGATAATGATTGTTCTTTCCATAAGGGAACGACCTGTCTTCGGGTCCTCCAGTTCCGGGAACTCTTTTAAGATTTCTACTACCTCACCTGCACGCTCTCCACATGCTGCTACGATAACGATATCTGCTTCACCGTTCTTAGCCTCCATATGCTGAAGAACTGTTTTACCTGCACCGAAAGGTCCCGGAACGCAGAACGTTCCACCCTTTGCTACAGGAAGGAAAGCATCAATACAACGAATCTTTGTTACAAGAGGTTCGTCCGGACGAAGTCTCTCCTCATAGCATTTCACTGCCTGTTTGATTGGCTGTGTGATAACCATGCTAAGTTCCTTCTCTTCGCCTTTGCTGTTTGCGATTACGCAAATTGTCGCTCTTACATGATAAGAGCCTTTTTCTTTGATTGATTTAACTGTCCAGTCACGACCTTTCAGTGTGAATGGAACCATAATTTCATGTGTAAATAATCCTTCAGGAACACTACCGATAGGATCTCCCGCTTCAACAGAATCTCCCACCTTCACAGATGGTGTAAATTCCCATTCTCTGTCCGGAATAGGATCAAGATATACACCTCTCTCAAGGAAGAAGCCACACTGCTCTGCAAGATCCGGTAATGGATTCTGAAGACCGTCAAACACCTGGGTTAACAGACCTGGGCCAAGTTCTACACTCATCAATTCGCCAGTAAACTCTACAGCGTCTCCAACTTTAATACCATTGGACATCTCGTAGATCTGCATGCTGGCAACACCATTGTTGATTCGGATAACCTCTCCTTTGAGACGTTTTCCATCAACAAGAATATAACCAACTTCATTTTTATGAACTGAACCATCGAAGCTGACATTTGCCAGGTTTCCATTAATACCAGTTACATATCCTGTTACTGTTTCCATCAATTCTCTCCCGTTATAAGCTATATACGCGCTGCTGTACCTGATCAAAAAGACGTTTGAATTCCATCTGTCCTTTTTTCTGAACGAAACAGCTCTGGCGCTCAAGCAATTTTAGTTTAATAGCATACCCAAATAAATAAACATCATCAAAAGTATGCAAGCCTACCAATGAATCAAGATTTTCAAATTCATAATCCAGCAAAATTTTCTCTGCTTCCAGTGGATTCTTCGCAGCCAGTGCAGCTCCTGCCACCTGCGCAATAACGGAATCCTTGTCGTAGGATGTCAGATAAGGTTTTCCCAGATTCATACTTCTCTGATAATTAAGTTCCCTCATAAGATTCTTATAAAAAGCCGCCCATTCTTTTACAAGCGGTCCCTCTTCTGATGAAAGAGTAAGATTCTTTAAGAACTTATATTTTGATTCGCTTACATTTGACTGGCACATGCCAAGAAACTCATCATAAGTCAGCGGCATCTCCCCGTCTGTTTTCAGATCCGGCAGGCTCGATATCAAGTAATAATATGAAGCCATAGACACCTCCTGCTAGAAATCAAGATTTCTGAAATATGGCATCAGCATCTTCATGATTTCTTCATCTGAACAGTCAAAGTAACCCGAACCATCTTTCGCAGCCAGGCGGAATCCTGCCTGAACGCCTTTTGTAGGTTTGATCTCAAGACCATTCTTAATCTCTTCTGCTAACTCTGATTTGAGTGAAGCATTTACTTCTGAAACTTCAACCGCATAATTCTGTACATCTTCCCCAGCCACAACAGCATGGATCAATTTTCCAAGTGCAGCATCTGAAAGATTATCCTTAATCTTTGCAGAAAGGATCTTCTCAAATTCAGCTTTCACCTCAGTTTTAAATGCAAGCATAGCGTCTCTTTTGGCCTGCTCTGCACTGATTGCCGCGCTCTCTTTAAGAATACCGATCTCTTTCTCTGAAGTTTCTTTAATACTCTTCGCTTCAGCCTTGGCATCTGCTACAATTTTTTCTGCTTTCTTCTTAGCTTCTGAAATAATTGTTTCTGCTTCTGCATTAGCCACATCAATTCCTTCTTTTCGGATTGACGAAACTAAGTCTTGAATCTGTAATTCCATTAAGTTCACTTCCCTTCATTACTAATTTTATGTTTCATCCAAAACATTCTATTCAGACTATAATACAACAAACCTAATGTTTTTTGCAAGCACTTTTGTGACAAAGTTACAAATTCTTTTTATCTAGACTGGATAAAATTGTAAACTATCGACCAATTCAGGGAGAAGGCGACACAAAAAAGCGTAAAAAAACAGGCATATCAGGCTGTTTCGTCTGATATACCCGCATTATGATTCTATAATATCATCGACACATTTATATAATTTATGAGAACTCGTATCGCTTTCCTGTACAAAGTTACTCATATCTTCTTCAAAATCTTCATAACTATTTCTCATTTTATATAAATGGTAACCTTCATCTGTTGAACATAACGTGACAAAAGCAATTCCAACATGTTTTCTTAAATCTAAAATCCTTTTTTCACAATCATTTAAAAGAATATCTCCTAAATAGATTTTCCTTCCTTCTACTTCTGCAACCTTGATTCCCTGATAATCACTATGTATGGCAAGATAATTAATATTAACAGTTCCACCCATAGGCTTATATAAAATATTATCACCCACTTCTTCTATTTGATCCACTCTACCTGTCTCAATATTATAATATCCAATAATAAAATCTTTTTTATCCGACAGCATAACATAAGTAATGCCCTGATTTGCGTCCAGGGCATTACCATTCTTCAAAAAATTATCAATAACAATATTCCCACACTTAAAATGATCTTTTAATTTTGCATATTCTTTTGTGTATTTCTCAATTGTCATCTTACTTCCCTTTATTTGTTACAATACTTGTCAATTTTCCTGTGGAATCAATATCAAAGGAAAAGTTATGAGAATTAATAAATTCCGTAATTTTTTTATTCTCTTCTGAAGCTGGAGTTCTTGTAAGTGTATTCTTAGTTACATATGGCAACTTGGGCTTCATTGCACATGCATTCATCTCAACTCCCCCTTTCTTAATTTCTTCATTTTTCATATAAAATACCCCTGTCATGTACTAACAACCAAGTAAACAAACATCTCTATCTCTAATTCCATTATACACAACTTCAAACATTTGTAAATATGTCACCCTGCTGTTTTGTAATTATTTTATATAATATATTATCCACACAGTAGATATTCATTCAATTAGTGACATTAGGCATAGTATATCGTGCTGAATGTACCAATTTTTATCTTCTATAATGCAATTACTTTTGCCTTATGTCTGATTTTAGGCAGAAATTTGTTGAGTAGGTCTGCTGTCTTCATTTTCAGATGTGAAGTATTAATTCCCGGATTGCATCCAAACCACTCTTCATCTGCTACTTCTTTATCGATAATTAACTGTACATAATCATCTTCATCATTAATGAGCCCCATTACGGATGCCGAACCCGGAAGTGCCCCAAGATGCTCTTCCATATATTCTGCCGGTGCAAAAGAAAGATGCGATACTCCAATCTTATTGCCAAGCTCGGTTGTATTTACGGCTTTATTTGCAGGCATAACGACCAGGAAAAAGCTTGTTTTCTTTTTATTGCACAAAAAGATACTTTTTCGAATCTCCACACCTAATGCTTTGTCTACCTCAATACATTCTTCCATAGTCTCAACAACATCGTTAGTCACACACTCATAGGGAATTTTAAGCTTATCCAAAGTTGCATAAACTTTTTTTGCTGTTGGATTATCTAATTCTTCCGGTGCTGTATTTCTGACTTCACTAATATAAACCATTCTCTTTTCCTCCCTATTTAGTCAAGTCTTTTTTCCTTGAAAATCAAGGATTTTTTCAATATATCATCAATAAATATCTCAGAAGAAGGAGCCATAGGAATGGACATTTCTCTGTATCTGGTACGAAAATAGCTGGTTCTGGGTACACGAAATAAAACGTCTTGGTTTTCCGTTCTACATGGCCTTGTGTATACCCATCCATCTACGGCAGCGTACCTCCCGTGTCTACCAGGATCACCCGCATTTCTGCAGGGTCCTAACTTCCTTCGTCCCACCTGTCCATAACCAGGGTGTCAGCTTAGCTCCTTGTCAGGGTCATGCCCTATGGAAAATATTCCTGCCGACTACTGGCTCATTCTTTATCTTAAGTCTTACTGACCTGTTCTGTACAATCCACAAACCAGCACCTTTCAGTGGACGTTTTCCCGGCTCGTTTCTCATACCTTTCAACTTTCCTGTCACAGCTGAATTCAGCTCTCAGATCTGTTTTCTAAAGGCTCAATTCAACTGTGACAAGGGTATTATTTTTGTCTCTGGTTGTTATGCTACCTGCATCTGCGGCCTCCTGATGTCTCCCATCAGTTTTTCCGCATCATAATCTATACCTTTTGTAAGGATCGCGTAGAATACCCTTATAACCTTGCAAGCTACCGCAACCACTGACTGCATTTTTTTCAGCGGATTTTCCTTTCGCCTCCGATAATACTCATGTATTTCTCGGAACTCCGCATTCTTTCCAATCAGCGATATCGCTGCCTCATACAGCACATATCTCAGGCGCTTCCGTCCGCGGTAACTGATCCGGCTTTCTCCGTTATGCTTGCCGGAATCGTTCGCCACGATCGCATATCCCGCCAGTTTCTGCAGCTGTTTGGGATTATCAAAACGTCCAATGTCCCCAACCTCTGCAATAAAACCACTGACTGTAACCAGACCGACCCCTTTGATCGCCATCAGCTTATCAATATATGGGATCTCCTTTAGTTTTTCTTCTATACTCCGGAGCAGTTCCTCCAGCCTTGACGCATATACATCCATGTCACTCAGCAGATTTTTTAATTCCATCCTCGCTGCTTCCGGCGCTTCCTTACTCCCAATGCTATGCTCTGCGGCTGATACCAGGGTCTTTGCCCTCTTCATTCCAGCGCCTCTCAGCTTCGCATCTCTCCAGATCTGGTTCACACCTTCTGCCCCGAGTTTCATGATATCCTCTGGCAACGGGGCTACCTTCAACACCATTCTGCCGCTGACTGCTTTTAGATCTCTGTATACGTCTTTATATTCCGGAAAGTAGATGGAAAACCATCTTGCAATCCGGTTCTTGATCCTTGTGAGTTCTTCCTGCGTCTGAAAACGCAGGTTAGAAAGGCTCCTGATCTCTGCGTAAATACCGGTCGGTATATATGGATACGAAAACCGTCCCTCGTTGACCAGTGCTGCAATTGTTTTGGGATCTTTACGGTCATTCTTGTTAGGATTGTTGTCATCCAGTTCCTTCGATTTCTTAACATGATGGGGATTCACATGTACCGGCTTCATTCCGCTGTCCTGCAGGAATTTCCCTAACGCAAACCAGTAATGTCCGGTCGGCTCCATTCCGGGAACCACAGCAGTTTTGCCATGTCTTTCTGCGATATCTTCCATCCATGCTTTCAATGTCAGGAATCCGGCTTCTGTGTTACTGAACTCCAGCGGCTTTTTGCTATACTCATAATTCCTCCAGTCAAAAGCCCTGGCGTAATGAGTTTCGCTTCCGACATCAATACCAACAATTAAAGTTTTTTCAGTAATGGATGCAATTTTTGCGTTCTGTGTGTTATAATTCATTTCAGATACCTCTCTGTTCAATAAGATTTTTACTAACCGCCTAAGTCAGTAATCTTATTTTACACTGAGGTATTTTTTTCTCAACCTTCTTTCTCGGAATTCCCTATACTTGAATTATACAGGAAGCTCCATAATGAAACTTCAATTGATATCTTTCTATATTCAATAATCAAAAATATCCATAATTCTTTCGATTTTTTACAATATAATAACCTGTCACTATCAGACTCATTCCTTCAACTGCTATTACCACTGCCCAAAGTCCATCCACATCTAATAATATTGGCATTACATATATCATAACCAACTGTAAAATCAATGTACGGGTAACAGATATAATCGCTGAAATCTTTCCATTACTTAATGCCGTAAAAAAAGCAGATGCAAATACATTAAATCCCATCATCAAAAAAGCAATCGAATAAATCCTCATTCCACGAACAGTCAGTTCATTCAACGCCTGATTATATCCAACAAATATCTTTGCCATGGGTACTGTCAGGACTTCCGCCATAACAAACATTATAATATTTGTAATTGTAAGAATCACAACACTTTTTCTAAAAATATTTTGAAGTTCCGTTTTGTTCCCTGCCCCATAATTGAACCCAATAATCGGTGCGACTCCCATAGAATATCCAATATATATCGCCACAAATACAAAAGATACATACATAATAACACCGTAAGCAGATACACCATTTTCCCCCACATAATGCATTAATTGCAGGTTATATAAAAATCCAACAATAGATGCCGATACATTTGACAAGAATTCGCTCACACCATTACCACAGGTTTTAGCAATTACTTTCGCTTCAAATCTTGTACCTGTCAGTTTCAGAATACTGGATTTTGAAAACGCAAAATAGATAAACGGAACAGCACCACCCACGATCTGACTGGTGACGGTTGCCCACGCTGCTCCAGCTATACCCAGATCACATATCCCTACCAAAATCCAGTCAAGCAGCATGTTCGTACATCCCGCTATCAACGTAATGGCAAATCCAATTCTCGGTTTTTCAGCAGTAATCAAAAAATTTTGGAACAGGTTTTGCAGCATAAAAAACACTACACCAATCATATTTATTCTTAAATACAATACACAATAGGGAAGCATTTCTTCACTTGCGCCAAGAAGTTTCGAGATACCAGGTGCAAGAAAAATACTAACAGCAGCAAGAACCGCACCTATTCCAATCAGTGTATAAACGATAAGAGAAAAATATTTCTTCGCTTTCTGTTTTTCATCAAGCCCCAGGTGCAATGATACTAACGCATTTCCACCCGAACCAAACATAAATCCCACTGATGCAATCATCATAATATAAGGCATAACCAGATTTAGTGATGCAAATGCTGTCTTTCCTACATAATTCGATACAAAAAAGCCGTCTACAATACCGTAGATGGATGTAAAGAGCATGGTACATATTGGTGCAATAACAAATCGAAACAGCTTTTTATACGTGAAATGGTCTGATAGCTGGATGCTATTGTCCCTTATCATACGCTTTTACTTCCTTTTCAAATTGTTCTTTAAACTTTTCAATCAGCTCAAGATATTTCAATCTGTCTTCTTCCGTCCAGGAATCCAAAACACGGTCTTCCATATCAACTAACGGTTTTATCTTTTGAGCAATAATTATTCGTCCTTTATCCGTCATCACTATTTTTTTCGATTTTTCATTTAGTTTTTCCAGAAGGATGATTTCCCCTTTTTCAAGCTTTCTGATAGCAGAATTAAGAGTCTGTTTGCTTAATCCGGTAGCCTTTACAATATCGCTTTGAGTCAACGGTTCCTTCGTGTCATAAAGCATATACATAACCATTGATTCACTGTCTGATAAACCAAGCTTCATACTAATATCATGGTATAATCCATTCAATTCATTATAACTTTTGTTTAATCTATGTCTAATGTCCACAATCTTGTCACCTCGCAGTGGTATTATAGTACGATTTCGGACTACTTTCAAGATTGAAATTACACCTTAATGTATTAACGCCAATGGAATTCCTAACTTGGGGAACTGGCACATGTGGAATCCCCGGCAGGAGTGGTCAATGATGTGAATTATGGTGGGAACACCAGGATAGCCATACTTAATCAATCGTTACATCCGGTTCCGAACATACCGTGCCATGAATTGCTTTCTCATCCTGACGTGCAATATACTGAACCAGACTGATGCACTGATTGGAATAACCCCATTCATTATCATACCACGCTATCAATTTAACAAAGGTCTCATCCAGCATAAGACCTGCCTTCACATCAAACACACAGGTATTGAAATTAGCTCTTATATCACCGGATACAATCTCATCATCATTATATTCAATAATACCCTTCATAGATGTAAGACTGGCATCCTCTACAACCTCACAAATCTGTGCATAGGTTGCAGGTTTGCTCAACTGCATTGTTACATCGATAACAGACACATCATTGGAAGGCACCCGGAAACTCACTCCCGTCATTCTGCCCTGCATCTCCGGCAAGACAAGGCCCACTGCCTTTGCTGCACCTGTCGTGGAAGGAATAATATTATTAAATACAGAACGTCCGGTTCTCCAATCCCGTCCACCGTTTGAATCCACCGGCTTTTGTTTTGAAGTCGAAGAATGAATCGTTGACATCAATGCCCGCTCAATCCCAAAAGCATCGTTAATTACTTTTGTCAGCGGGGCAAGACAATTCGTCGTACAGGAAGCATTAGATATAACTGTCATACTTGGATCATAGGTTTTATTATTAACCCCCATAACGAAAGTAGGAAAATTTTCATCCTTCCCAGGGGCAGTCAAAATCACTTTTTTCGCACCACCATTTAAATGTTTACGACAATCCTCAAGTGTTCTGAATACACCTGTTGACTCAATGATGTATTCCGCTCCGCAAGAAGCCCAATCTATCTGTGCCGGATCCGATTCAGAAAAGACCTTAATGTGTTTTCCGTTAATAACCAGACAATCCTTTTCCGCTCTCACCTTTCCTTTAAAGCGTCCAAAGACCGAATCATATTCCATCTGATAAGCCATACGCTTTACATCTGCATTTCGAAGATTAATTCCACATACTTCAATATCTGTATCTCTTTCCTCCAAAATTCTCATAATCACTCGTGCGATACGTCCAAAACCGTTAATACCAACCTTTACTACCATTTCATACACTCCTTTTTTAATAATGAGTATGAGATTATTTTTCTCATACCTGCCTTCAAATATCTTCATCGACATTATAGAATGACATAGTTCCCGATGTCTAATATGTAAAACGCAACAACAGATATAAGTAAAACGCAATTGTTATAAAAATATCAGGATAATTGCACTTTTATTTGCTCCTTTTTTCAATACATGTTACACTTAAAAAAACATTAATTTTACAACAAACTACATCTGACATTCCATCAGGGAGAGATTATATGAAACGCAATCAATTAGAAATGCTAATAACACTGGAAAAATGTACTACTATGAAAGATGCTGCGAATATTCTGAAAAAGAATCCTTCTACCATCGGAAGAAGTTTGAAAAGCCTGGAAAAGGAACTGGAATGCTGTCTGTTTCAATACTCAAAAAAACAACTGGCTCCTTCCCCGGAAGGAAAAATGATATTGGAGTATGCCCATACATTTACAAAAGTAATTGAAGAAATGAATCATTTTCTTTTTCCTGCATCCTCGCAACCTGCCTATCATAACTGGTCAGAACAGGAAATTGAGCATCTTTTGATGATTCGCAAAAAGAAAAACCTTTCCAACGCTGCCAAAGTACTTTTTGTCAGCCAGCCATCTCTCAGTCAGATGCTCAATACTTTAAACACTTACTGTTCCTTCCCAATCTTTGAAACTGTCAGGAGTGGACTGCATCTCACTATGCAGGGCGAGACATTTTTTCTTTATATCGAAAAAATGCATTCTATTTTTCAGAATATTCATCAAGATCTGGAAGAATTTCAAAATCTCAGACTTGGTACCGTAAAGATAGGTATCCCGATTAATCTGGGAAGCCATCTGATTCCGCTCATTGTGCCGGCATTTTTAAAGCGTTTCCCCGGAATCAAACTACGGATACTTGAAGCTAACTCTCAGAAACTGAAAAATATGTTAAAAGAGAAACAGGTAGATTTTTGCATTTTACACGAAAATACCGACACAGCAATGTCTGGAAAAGAGTCAAGAATTAATAATTATAATGATGATTACATTCGTTATCAGATATGTTATGATGAATCGTTTTTTCTGGTAATACCCAAAAAATGGCGAGAACGTCTTTTATTACCAGAGAATAGGCCACTGGAAGCTCAGGATCTGCTAAAACTGTCACATATACCTTTTGTGCTGATTGCAAAGCGACAGCCTCCGCGAAATGTAATTCAGAGAATTTTTGAAAATGTCCATATTCTAACAGGTGTAGCTTTTAACCCGATTGCATGCTGTTCTGCTAAAAATATGGAAACAATCAAACGCCTTGTACTGGCAGAAACAGGAATTACATTTCTTCCGGAATCTTATATCCATCTGTATTCCGAACAGACCGACCTGATCAGCTATCCTTTATCAGACAGCCTTGAAGGAAAATGGACTATCGCTATTGCATTGCCTCAGGAAACCTCCATGTCCCGAAGTTCAAAAGAGTTTATAGAAGTCATGAAAGAAACCCTTCCTATTTCTGTACAATATTAATAAATGTACAGTCTAAAGATTCAAAACACCGTTTCAGCTTTTTCACCATGAGATTCTTATCAGAATCCTCTACATACACATCACATTTCCCCTTGATACTTCCAAATGTTATCTTTTTCTCCATATTCAGAAGTGCCATCAGATTCTGAAGCATGTGATCTCTTGTAGCATCTTTGTGATATATTTTTATATATGCATATCCAGGATAATCCGTGGAGTCATACATAAGTATCTTGTAATCTTCTACATTGGGAAGTTTCAGAAGTCTATTATATATTCTCTCTGCCTTTTTCTGTTCCTGGATCAGCATAAAATATATAACATTTTCCTGTTCCGGAAGCCTGCGATTTACGTAATTGCGGTATGGTGATTTACGCATATGTTCATATATCTTTCTTTCCGCTTCATTCCGAAGGCCATTATAATAAATGACCAGCATATCATCGATTACCACATTCGCAAAATAACAGACTGCTTCTTCATCCAGTGTTCCTTCAGTTCCTGTATCGTCTGATTGAGCTGAGCGATTAGCTGTGTTTGCGCATTGATTGTAGCATTCAAGGAATCTACAGTTGATGTTAATGAATTAACCTGCTGTAATAACTGCTTGTTCATTTCATCTTTTGTCAATCAGACCACCTTCTCCCGTTAAAATTTGATACTTCTATTTTAACGGGAAATGGGATAAATTGCTGATAATACCCGGATAAAACCCACAAATACTCTGTTATTTGGATAATGGCGAAACAGAAATTTTATTTTCTCTGTTTTGACCAAAAATCAACGTACCCTAAACAGGGGTGTTGAATAGTTACGCAATATTTAAATATAATCAGCTTTCTCCTTATCTTAACCCAGTGTACTCTTCTTCAGATACTGCCTCGCACCACTCATTAGAGCTGTCTACTCCGGGCACCTCAATTGCCAGATGGGAAAACCACTCATCCGGAGCCGCTCCATGCCAGTGTTTTACTTCTGCCGGAATGTTAATACAGTCACCCGGTTTCATTTCTACAGCTTCTTTGCCTTCCTCCTGATAAAATCCACGTCCAGCTACGCATACCAAAATCTGTCCGCCACCGCTCTTTGCATGGTGGATATGCCAGTTATTTCTGCATCCCGGCTCAAATGTCACATTGAAAATTCCAACCTGATCCGTGGATATTGGAGCCAGGTAACTTTGTCCTACAAAGTATTCTGCAAACGCATCATTTGGCTGTCCGATCGGAAAGACCATTGATTTCGCATGTGCTCTCATGGCTCCATCTTCATATGGCAAGTCTCCTTCCTTTGGCTGCCAGACTTCCTTTGCCAGATTAAAAACTGCCCAGCCTTTTGGCCAGCCTGCATAGAATGCCACATGAGTGATAATTGCTGCAATTTCCTTTTGAGTCACACCATGTGCCTTTGCGTTCTGTAAATGATATATCAAAGATGAATCTGTTATCCCGGAGGACATCAACGCTACTACGGTTATGATGCTTCTGGTCTTAATATCAATATCCTGATTATTCCAATTCTCGCCGAAAAGAACATCATCATTAAAATGTGCAAATTCCGGCGAAAATTCATTAAGTGCATTTCTCCCTGCTGTCTGTACGATCTTTTTCATCTCATCCACCTTCCTAACGAAATACTTCTTACCCACTCTGCAATTTCCTGCTTTTCAGCTTTATGAAATACTTTACCTTCTATTATCTCTGCATCAGGCGCAGATATCTTTAGCTCACTTACTGTATTTCCAAATCCACTTCCACCGGAGGTTGCAAATAATACAATCTTTTTGCCCGTAAAATCATATTTTTCCAAAAATGTATTAATAATTGTAGGTGCTACATACCACCAGATTGGAAAACCTAAGACAATCTCATCGTACTTATCAACCGGAACATCTGTATCAGATATTTCCGGTCTGAATTTTTTGTTACTCATCTCCACACTGCTTCTGGATTTTTTATCCATCCAGTTTAAATCCGCCTTTGAATATGGTTGTTTCGGCACGATTTCATACATATCTGCATCAGCAGCTGATGCAATCATCTCTGCTACTTTCTTGGTTGTTCCACTGGCACTGAAATATGCAACTAATCTTTTTCCCATAAGTAATCCTCCCTGTCTATTTTTAGAAACTTTCTCTGAAAATCTGTTCAATCTCATCTACATCAAGCACCTTATAACCACCCGGAAGGACAATCGTACCTTTCACAAGATCCGGAATCATGTCCTCTGTTGCTCCAAGTTCAGTAATATTCATTACAAGTCCCAGTTCCTTCATCCAATTTTCCATTGCTTGAAGGCCTTCAGATGCAACCTGTTCATCTGTCTTTCCAGTAGCATCAACATCCCATACATTCTTTGCAAACCGCACAAACTTCGCAAGTCCATATGGCATAATATGCTTATAATATGGCAATGAAACTGCTGAAAGTGTCATACCATGTGTTGCATCCGTACATGCTCCCACAGCCTGACCAAGCATATGTACCATCCAGTCTGTTGACTTTGCCTTGGCAACCAGTGTGTTGAGCGCCCAGGTTGCAGACCACATGATATTGCTTCTTGCCTCATAATCCTGTGGATTCTTATTAGCGATACGGCTTGAATGTATGACAGATTTCATCAATCCTTCACTGATATAATCACTTGTATTATCATCTTCCCCTGAAAAATACTGCTCACATATATGGTTAAAGATATCGTAAATTCCTGAAATCATCTGATAATGAGGAAGCGTCAGTGTATATTTCGGATTCAAAATGGTAAACTTAGGCATAATCTTCTCATCAGCAAACACATGCCCAATCTTCAGCTTTGCATCATGATTGGTAATGACTGCTCCTGCATTCATCTCAGAACCGGTACCAACCATTGTCAGCACACAGCCTACCGGAATAATCTCACATGAAGGTTCCTCAAATTTTAGATAATACTTTTCCCAGGGGTCTTCCTCACAATTAACAGATACAGAAACTGCCTTGGCATAATCACATACAGAACCACCACCAACTGCAAGCAGCAAATCTGCTTTATGGTTTCTTACTATCTCTACACCTTCATACAATTTTTCAAGGGTTGGATTTGGCATGACACCTGCAATCTCTGCGACATTCTTTTCTTCTTCCCTGAGGATAGCCATTACTTCGTCATAGATTCCGTTTTTTTTGATAGAACCTCCTCCATATATAAGCACTACATTCTGTCCATATTTCTTAAGCTCAGTACCTAAATTTGAAAGAGAATCCTCTCCAAAATATAACTTTGTTGGATTACAATACGTAAAATTTCCTAACATGATATTCTCCTTTCACTTTACACAAAGACATTTCTTTGTTATTCTGATTATATACTAGCACCTGAACCTGACTTTAGGTCAATACTCTTTTTTTCATATTTTGAAAGGATATATCTATGTACACAATAGGACAAGTAGCAGAGATGTTTCATCTTCCCATTTCAACATTAAGATACTATGACAAGGAAGGACTTTTTCCTAATCTGGAGCGTAAGGGCAATATCAGACAATTCGGCGATACAGAACTTGAAGAAATCCGGATTATCGAATGTCTGAAAAAATCGGGGCTGGAAATTAAAGATATAAAACAGTTTTTTAAATGGGTATCGGAAGGAAGTTCAACCTATGCGAACAGAAAAGAGCTTTTTGAAATCCGCAAAGCAGCCGTTGAAGAAGAAATAAATGCTCTTGAAAAAACACTCGCCATGCTAAAGTTCAAATGCTGGTATTACGAAAAAGCAATCGCTGATGGAAACGAAGACAAAATCACCGAGATGATACCAGACAAACTTCCTGCTGAAATCCAACAATTATACGATAAGGCACATAGTTAAAGCATTCCAGTCTATTCCGGTAATATCATATCCCACGTATTATTCTCCGGATGATAACACAGAATAAAGTTCTGCATCCGATTATTCACAACTGCCCTACAGTCATATCGATGCATCAAAATGCCGGCATAATGCTTCTTATCGGATTTTAGCACTTCAATATCTTTCAATAAATGCCTGGCTCCCTCAGTATCCTCATATTTTATCATTCTGGGGATCATTTTTCCGGTACTGGTAAACCAGCAGTCTGCCGCAACCTTATGTGGCACTCCCCGAATTGCTTGCTCCTGAAGTTTTTCCTCTTCCATACCGATTGCAAATCCCATCAAAGGACACCTCCTATTCTACCTTTACTTTCTTATAATCTACTGTACGTTTTTCCCGACTAATACCACCTGACATGTGATCGATCCTGCTTCCTACAAAGACTGCCCGTTTTAAGGAATCTCTGCCATAACGCATTCTAATCTTATCTACAGTCGCATCCATCTGCTCCAGCTTTTCATAATCCGTTGTATCAAACATATCAAGCTGACGCATATCCATATGATCCTTGATCCTGCTGGTATGAATCCCCAGATGCCTGATTGCTTTTCCATTCCAAAGAGAATCAAAAAGCTGACATGCACAACGATGAATTTCTATCGTTATATTGGTTGCATTATTCAAGGTCATCTGATGGCTTGCATACTGAAGATCAAATGTTTTGATTCCGACGGCGATTACCTCCGCACGGACGCCTGCCGCACGCAATCTGGTTCCAACGGTCTCTGCCAAAGCAAGGAGAACCAGCTTTGCTGTAGATGCATCCGTAACATCAAAGGCAATGGTAGTGCTGTTTCCATACCCTTTATTTGCCGGAGCTTCTGACTGAACTACAGAAACATCCATCCCGTTCGCAAATGCCCAGATTACCTCCCCATGCTTCTTCAAATGGCTTCTCAACATGATCGGATCTGACTTTGCCAGCTCACCAATTGTATGAATTCCCATATGAAACAATTTTTTTGCAGTAGCCCGCCCAACGAAAAAAAGATTCGTTACCGGAAGCGGCCACATTTTCATTTCAATCTCATGTTTCCATAAGGTATGGACCCTGTCAGGCTTTTGAAAATCACTTGCCATTTTTGCCAGCAGTTTATTTTCCGATACCCCTACATTCACCGTAAACCCTAATTCTTCCCTGATTTGATTCCGAATCCGGTTTGCCGCTGTGACCGGTTCTCCCCACAAACTTTCGGTACCGGTCATATCAACAAATGCCTCATCCACACTGTACTTTTCAACATCCGGAGAGTACTGCCGGAGAATTCTCATAAAAGCAGCGGAACATCTTTCATACAAACTATAATTGGGCGGAACCAATTTAAGCTGCGGACACTTTTGAAGTGCTTCCATAATACTCTCGCCGGTTTTGATATTATATTTCTTTGCCGGGATTGATTTCGCCAGGATAATTCCATGCCTCATGGCCATATCTCCACCAACAGCAGCTACTTCATCCCGCAGATCCACTTTTCCACCCAAATGATAGAGGCGGTAAACAGCCTCCCAGGAAAGGAAGGCTGAGTTCACATCAATATGAAAAATCACTTTACCCAAACTTATGTTCGCCTCCTTTTAGATTATTATATCGAACTGGTGTTCTTTTTACAAGAGTGAAAATATAGAATCTGCTCATCATACTTAAATAACTTAAATACTGAAAAATGCCCTAAAATAACACCGAGCCGCCTGATAACTCAGACGGCTCCTTTTACGTCAAAAATAGACTCTGCTGTTCATATTCCTGCCTGTGCACAAGCTGCGGCGGAGTCTTATGCAGGGCATACTCCAAAAACGTGTCTTCATATACCCAATCTTCCAATTCAGACCTATCCAGTATCAATGGCATCCGATGATGCACCGGACTTACCGATTCATTTGCCTGAGTGGTTAATATAATGAAACGGTCTTCCTCCTGAAAGCGATTGTAAAATCCTGCCATGAATAAGACCGGCTGATCTTCTCTCAGGAAAGTAACTTTATTCTTATCCGAATCCCATTCATAGAACTGCTTTGCCGGAATAATACAGCGCCTGTGCAATACACTGTCCCGGAAAGTCTTTCTTTCCAGAGCAGTTTCCGCTCTTGCATTGATCAGAAGTCCTTTTTTCTGATATTGCGGAAAGCCCCATGACATTTCTTCTGCCAAAAGATGTGGTTTCCTTCCGGTGATCACGGTTGCAGACTGAGAGGGATAAATATCACCCCTGCGCTCTCTTCTCAGTTTCTCATCCACCTCACGAACCACTTTTTCTATTTCCCTTGCTGTATCATCATCCACATAATATCTACCACACATAATTTTTCTTCCTTTTTTCAATTGTTACATATTCCCTTTAAGCTTATGTATTGATAAATTCTTTGATTGCTGAAATCTGCGAAGCGACCGTTTCTCTTCCAATGTCGTAGATTTCCTTCAGCTTATTCGGGTTCTTTTCGACTTTTCCTATCTGTAATTTTTCTTTTGGACGAATTACGAATAGCTTTCCCTGTTTTTCCTGTTCTGCAATGTATGCAAGCGTTTGATTATAGAACAGATGGCGGTTCTCCATTGCTTCTACGAGTTTTGGATACTTCCCGTATTTTAGCCGTATAAGGGGCATAAGACTATTCTTCTTTTTCTGATAGTGTTCAGGCTGAGTAAGAACGACAATATTTCTATCATACCCAATTTTTTCAAAGTATTTCACCGGTATAGAGTCGGCAATTCCGCCATCAAGAAGCTTTTGACCGTCTATGTCCACAATTTGAGATACTATCGGCATGGAAGCAGAAGCTCGAATCCAATCCAAACAGTGGTCATCTTTTCCGCCATAGTTGTGATATACGGCTTCTCCTGTTTCAATGTCCGTACACACAACATAAAAATCCATCGGATTGCTTTGATAGGTATCAAAATCGAACACATCGTATTTCAGAGGAACTTCACCGTAAGCGAAATCCGTATTGTAGATATTTCCGGTTTTAATCAGACTTCCGATTCCTGAATATCTCTTGTCATTGCAATACTTCATATTATATCGAATGACTCTTCCAATTTGTTTTGATTTATAGTTACAGCCGAAAGCGGCACCGGCAGAAACGCCTATCACTCCATCAAAGTCTATTCCGCTTTCCATCATCACATCTATGACGCCGGCGGTAAACATTCCTCGCATAGCTCCGCCTTCTAATATCAAGCCGTTTTTCAACTTACTCACTTCCTTCTTTCAAAAACTGATTTCGTGCCGGAACAAACAGCATAGCCATTTCTTCCGACTTTGCACCACAAGAGTCCTTAACGCTCTGTAAGCTAATATGGGCAAGCCCCTGTTTATATAACAATATGCTTAGTTCTTTGTTTCTAACTTACTGGCACTCTTTTCTATGCGGAGAATTTCTGTTTCTCCAATCCGTGTATCCAGTCTGATTTTAAATAGTATACCGTAAATACGATAGAGCTTAAGGTCCAGGTAATCGGATATGCCCAAAATACCACATTTATTACAGGAATAAAGTGGATCGCAACCGTAATATAACTGATGCGGATCAGACACCAGCAAATCATCATCACAACCATCGGGACTGTAGAACGTCCTGCGCCTCGCAGGATTCCGGCCATACAATGAGAATAAGCAAGTAAACAATAGAACAGTGAAACTGTTCTTGCCTGTGTTACGCCGAATGTGACCGCCTCTTCGCTGCCACCAAATAATGCAAGAAGAGTGGGCGCAATCGTATAAACAAGGAATCCAATCAATTCTGCAAGAGTAATGGAACATACAATTCCGAAAAACGCTCCCTTTTTGGCACGTTCGTATTTCTTTGCTCCCAGATTCTGGCTGATAAACGTCGTCATGGCCAGTGAAAAACAGGTTATTGGAAGGAAACCGAAACCTTCTATTTTTGTGTAGGAACCGCAGCCTGCCACGGCAAGGGCTCCGAATTTATTAATGTTTGACTGCACAAACACATTTGCCACTGAAATAATTGAATTCTGAATTCCAGTAGGAAGTCCGTTTGATATTATCTGAGGCACCATCTTGCGATCCAATCTAATTTCTTTTAATGAAACGCGAATTTCTTCCGGATTATGCATGAGCTGACGCAGACATAGAAATGCACTCAAGAACTGAGAAATCGTAGTTGCGAAGGCCGCTGCTCCGACACCAAATCTGAACCCTGCAATCAGGATCAGATCCAGAATAATATTCGTGACTGAGGAGATGATCAGATAGATCAGCGGATGTTTACTGTCGCCCAAAGCCTGAAGAATCCCCATGAAAAAGTTGTACATAACAAAGCCGAGAGAGCCAAGAAAATAAATCCTGAAGTATACCAGAGAATTTACAAGCACCTCTTCCGGTGTCCCCATGAGTCGCAGAATCTGTGGTGCGGCGATAAGCCCAATCAGAGTAACAGCAACTCCGCAGCAAAGACCGAAGCCGATCGTCGTGTGGATCGCCCGTCTCAGTGCCTTCATATTGCCGGCCCCAAAGTATTTGCCGATTATAACACTTGCTCCAATGGAGACACCATTGAAAAGTCCGACAAGAAGTAAAATCAGACTTCCGGAAGAACTAACGGCGGCCAGTGCGTTGCTGCCAAGAAAATTGCCGACGATTAATGTGTCGGCTGTGTTATAAAATTGCTGAAACAGATGCCCCCAGAAAAGTGGAATTGCAAAAAGCACGATCCTTTTCCAGATGGGACCGTCTGTCATGCGTGTTGAAGAAGAAATACCAGACATACCACA
>NZ_JBNPMZ010000013.1:0-92472 GCF_050314255.1 Sporofaciens sp. SGI.106 | reverse complement strand
TTATTTAATTATTTTCTGTTCTAACACGAATTCCTGAACCAGACTTCCAAACTCTTCGATCAACCTGCCTTCAACAAAATCTAGTCGCTTATAAAATGCTCTGGCTGCAACCCCTTCCGGCACTCCTTCTCGATATGTTGTCACTACAACAGCTCTTTTGGGATCCATGAATGTAAGCATATAGGAAACCATCTTTTCTGCAATATGCTGTCTGCGATATTCAGCATCAACAGCTAAAAAGCAGATCATATTATGATTTTTCGAAAATAGTAATGTACCAACAATCTTATTCCCACTTTTTGCACAAATTGCAGACTGCTTACTCATAAAATCTAAAACAGTATCTCTATGCTCATCTAAAGCCTCTTTGGTCTCAAGCCCTGGAAATCCATCTTTTACTTTATTTACAAGGTACATCCAATTATCAATATCACATTCTTTACCAAGTTCAATTATCATTTTATTCAGCAATATTCTCCTTATCAGTATTCTCTTTTTACTGTTTCAAGATTATAAATTTTTTTAAACCGTTTTTCCTCTTCATCCGTTCTAATTAACATGACCTCCGTGAAATGTCCATCCTCAATATTTTTAAATCCGGCAACTTTTTCTCCGGTACAGATCGAACTTCGAATGACAGCATATTGTTTTTGAGGATCAAAGGGGATTGTTTCCTTTAAATGTCGTTCATAGTGTGGTATTTTTCCAAAATCCTGATGCATCTCTATTGCAAACACAACGACAAATCCCACGAGGATGATTCCGCCAATTACACACAACTCCCATAAAAATATACGAAACAATAACCAGACAAAAAGCGGAATGATACCGCCAATCAGAAGCCCCAGTCCGATCCATTTGCCACCAAAATGTATGGAATTTATTTTGGGAATAACCCGCTTTTTCATTATTTTTCCCCTTTTTTGCACTGTAAAAATCTCCTACCATGATTTTGGAATTAGCAATGAAACAATTCCCACAATCAGCAGAATCGGAAATGCAATTCCAATCAATCCTGCAAACACAAGGCCTATTAAGAATAGCGGAAGCAGCACTACGGTACATATTATTTTTGAAATCCCCCATGCTGCCTTCACAGCAAAACCAATAATTTTTCCAAATATAAGAAGCATTAAGATTGTAAATATTAGTGTTAACATTTTTCCTTCCTCCATTTTCTACAAATTATGCCTTTATTATAGCTATAATCTCGGTTCTGTTAAACTGTCTGTTTGCAGAAATACATATATCTATTTCGCCTTTTTTGCGAACAAAATCCGTCGAGAGATTTCTTTTTATCCGGGTACCTCTTCCCTTTCTGAGCGATATCTTATATAATGGAACACAACAAAATCTGATGAACGAGGAATCAATTATGGGAAGAAAATCAACGAAAGAAAACAAAAATATATACCAGATAAGTCGTGAGGATATGAATTACTCACGTGAAACCGCAGCTGAAAAACTCGGTTTTATCTCTTCTGACCGTATCGAGAAAATAGAAAACGAAAAATCCTTACCCCATCCTGAAGAAATACTTGCAATGGCTGACTGCTATAAGAATCCTTCGCTGTGTAATTATTTTTGCTCTCACGAGTGTCCGATCGGTATAAAATATGTTCCTGAGATCCAAACAAAAGAACTTTCCCAGATTACCCTGGAAATGCTTGCCACTCTCAATATACTCACCCGCGAGAAAGACCGTCTCATTGAAATAACGGTGGACGGCAAACTTTCTGAAGATGAAATGCCAGATTTTCTCAAAATTAAAGGAGAGTTGGAGAAAATGGCTTTGGCAATAGATTCTCTCAATCTTTGGTTGGATCATACGATAGCTTCTGGAAAAATTGAACAGGATTTGATTCCCGGCAAATAAAAACATTGATCCATTCCATTACAGGCTCTCCTTTACACCGGCGTACCAACTTCAATCAGATTCCCGTCCGGATCATAAAAACGGATCACCTTCTGCCCCCAGCTATGGGTCATCAGCCGGTTCACATACTCAATCGGTTCCCTGTAGTTATCCAGTTTTTTGGCAAATGCCTCGATATCTTTCTCTTCAAAATACAGCTCTGAAGCATGATTTTTCGGCAGAATTTCCTTCCCGATAAAATCACTCCAGATCTTTGCATCCTGCAGTACAAGTCCCTCTGTCAGAATAACATTTCCGTCATTATCCAGGATTACTTCCAATCCAAAAAGCTCTCTGTAAAATGCAATAGATTTCTCCATATCATTTACTACAATCAGTACATTCTTTAACTTCACAAGTTCATCTCCTATCCACGATTCGCTCTATTTAACTTCACCAGCATTCTATACATTCCATGCCTGTTGCAATACGCATACAAAATCCCGGTTCCTTTCTTTTTAAATCTCACCGATATATCCTGTTCCGGATAAAGCTTTACAACTTCCACACTTCCGGATGTCACGTATGCGATAAAGGAAATGTAATGCCCTTTGTCCATCGGATGATCCATCGTCACATGATACTCATTATCCACCGTTTCCAGAATGATTTGATGATTCTCATCACATGTTTCCGGTTCCTGCTCAAGAAGTGTAATTCCACAACATGAAAACGAGCCCTGCCCAACAGCAGTAATCACATTTCCACATACCGGACATACATAGAACTGTGTCTTTTTCATATTTCCGGAAGGATTCTCGTTTTCTCTCAGGTCTCCCGTCAGAAGCTCCGCAATGGAAATCCCAAGCGCCTTTGCCAGATCCTCAATAATCGAAATATCCGGAAGACCTTTACCCGTTTCCCTTAGTTAAAGATATTGTTGGGTATCTCAAGATGTGTCATTCGATTTTGCCGATAAAGCGGTAGAAGATTTCCACTTCCTGTTCCCGGCTTCCGTCCTCACTTTTGACCGCTTCATGGACAAGGATTTTTTCAATCAGCGTATTCAGAAGTTCAGCCGTCAATTCTGTGGGATTGACATACTGTTTCATCAGACCTATCCACTTTTCAGCGTCAACCGCTGTCTGGGCGGCGGTCTCCATCGCTTCGTGAAGCCGTTCAATTTTTACGTCCAATTCTCGCTGTTCGCCCTGATACTTTTCGGACAGCATATTGAAATTGTATTCTGTAATGCGTCCGGCAGACCAGTCCTCATACATTTTTGCAAACAGGGTGTCTACTTCTGCTTTGCGCTTTTCCGCCTTTTTCAGTTCGGCTGTCTGCCGCTTCCTTGCAGTATTGCGTTCCTTGTCGCTGGCGTTAAGTAGCCGTTTCAGAAGTTTGTCCCCATCCTGCTGTGCCAGCACAGACCAGTATTGCAGACGGGAAAGGACATAGGCGTAAAGCACATCATAGCGGATATAGTGCATGGAACACTGGTGCAATCCTTGCCCGTACTTGCTACAATGGTAGTGGGCATAGGGATTTTTGTTCTGGCTGTTCATACCATAGGCCAGCGACCAGCCGCAGTCCGCACATTTTACCAGCCCGGAAAATATCTGTGTTGTGCCGTTCTTCTGCCGTCTGCGCCTGTTGCAAATCTGCTCCTGTACTTGACGGAACACATCTTCGGAAATAATCGCTTCGTGGGTGTTCTCCACACGATACCATTCCTCTTTTGGCTTGCGTACTTTCTTCTTGTTTTTGAATGAAATGTTGGTCTGCTTATTGTGGACGCTGTGTCCGATATAGGTTTCCTCTTTCAGAATACTTTTCACCTGCGCTATCGTCCACGCATAGGCTTTTTCCTCCGGCGCTCCGGCATAGATATTTGCGAAAGTGCCGTATCTCTGGAAATTCAGCCAGCCGGGAGTAGGTACTTTTTCTTCGACCAAAATCCGTGTAATGCTGGCGGCTCCCCGGCCATGAACGGCAAGGTCAAAAATCTTTTCGATAATCCACCTTGTTTCCGGGTCAATCAGAAGATGGCCTTTCTTATCTGGGTCTTTGACATAGCCAAGCGGAGCATAGGCTCCATAGTGTGCGCCATTTGCGAACCGTGTCCGCATGGCCGCCTTTACCTTTTTGCTGGTCTGGCGGGCGTGCATTTCATTCAGAATGTTGAGGAATGGGGCAAGCTCATTCTCTCCGTTGATGGTGTCCACATTGTCATTGACAGCGATATAGCGGACGCCTTTGCTGGGAAAGTAGATTTCCGTGTATTGGCCGGTCAGAATGTAGTTTCTGCCTAAGCGGGATAAATCCTTCGTAACAACGCAGTTGATTTTCCCGTCCTCAATGTCATCAATCATTCTCTGAAAATCCGGCCTGTCAAAGTTCGTTCCAGACCATCCATCGTCGATATATTCATCTATGACATTCAGGCCATGCTCGGCGGCATATTGCCGGAGCATCATGCGTTGTGTCTGAATACTCCCGCTTTCTCCTTGCAGTTCATCGTCCCGGCTCAATCTCATATAAAGCGCCGTGTTGTAAATCGTAGTATTGTAAGGTTGTTTCACCGTTAAAAATCCTCCTTCTAAAGAAACAACCCACGCTTACAATACTTTTGCTCTATGGCAATTATATCATAAGCGTGGGCGTGTTATCAATGATGGGCTATCAGGTTGAAGCGGCTTTTTCTGCGGTATGCCGCACCACATCTACAATCAGATCACCGAGGGGCTTCCCGCCTGCGGCGAAGTGTTCGGAGATTTTTATACGGTTGTTCCCACATACAAAATACTGCGTGCCGTTCTCTGCTTGTATGACCTGCCCTGTCCGGGGTGTAAAAATATCGCTTTCGCTTTTTGCCATCCAGTGTCCTCCATATTCAGTTTTCAAGGTACAATGCCGCACAGAGGCGGCGAAAATTTCTGCTTATACTATCACCTTTCCTTTACCGTGTGCCGCTGCTGCCGTTTCAGTTCCGCTAGTATATCCGGCGGGATACGGTCAACCAGCCGCTGTAAATTGTCCAGTTCGCTTTTCAGCTTTGCCCGTTCCATCGTATCTTTCATCTTGCCTTTTTCACTGGCCTTTGCCCTTGCTTCCAACTTCTCATTCTCCGCCAACAGGTCATTGATTGTGACCTTGTACTTTTTCAACTGCCCGGAGAAGTTCTCCATCTGCGGGAACCACTTTTTCAGCATGGAGAGGGCTTCCTCTTTTTTCTTTCCGGCGTTCAGTGGGTTAATGCCGTCAAGGGCGGCTTCAATGGCTCTGGCCTGTTTGGAGAGGGAAACCGCCTGTTTGAAAAGCCGGGTGGGGATATGCTTCCGGCCTGTCTTGCTGGCACTCTCCCCACGCTCCAAGTCGGGGTACTGCTCCACCATACAGGCGTGAAAATCGTCCTGCCACTTCGTCAGATTGGCCCGGTTGCCGATAATTTCTTTGGCGCACAGGCGGTTGTCCTTTGTCAGCGGCACAAAGACCAAGTGCAGATGGGGCGTTTTTTCATCCATGTGTACCATAGCCGAAACGATGTTCTCCCGGCCCACCCGGTCAATGAGGAAGTCCGCCGCCCTCTGGAAGTAGGCCGCTATCTCCTTTGGGGACTTGCCCTTGAAAAACTCCGGGCTGGCGGTAATCAGCGTGTCCACAAACCGAGTGCTGTCCTTGCGGGTGCGGCATCTGGCCTGCTCGATGCGGCTCTGAATGAAATGGTAGTAGCGGCCATCCGGCTTGACGATGTGGAAATTGTACTTGCTCCGGCTGGTGTCAATGTCCGGGTTGCTGGCGTACTGCTCCTTTTTCCGTTCATGGTGGGCTTCCAGCGGCCCCGCCGGGTGGCCCTTGTGCTTCTCAAATCGCAAAATTGCGTGTTGTGCCATTGAACTCCTTTCCCCATTCCATTCCTTTCCGGCGGGTTTTCCCGCCGAAAATATCTCTGATAGGATTGGAATGGAATGAATGTAAATAGATGGTTTTAATCTCTGTATTTCTATATACCGTCAGATTTCCGTACTTCAAGAGGATTGATTTTCGTACTCGCCAAGTACGGTTTTCAGCCCTCCGGCGTACCATAACCGGATTTCTTGAAGTCGGTGTTTGGAACCGCTTCATAGGATTTCGGGTAAATGCGGTTGGGTTTTCCACAGCCCTGTTTCTGGATTTCCACCAGCCCCGCATACTGCAACTCCCGCAGGGTGTTGACCGCTTTCTGCCGCCCGCAGCGGAGCAAAGCGACCACCTCGCAGATGGGGTAGTACAGGTAGACCCGCCCGTACTCGTCCGCCCAGCCGTTCTTCCGGGACAACTCCGCCCGGCGCAGGACAAAGGCATACAGCACCTTCGCTTCGTTGCTCAAGGGCTGGAATGTGGGTGCTTCAAAAAGGAAATTGGGGAGCCGGGTGAAACTGAACGCCTTTTCCGGCTGGTGAATATAAATCGTGTTTGTCATAGCGTGTTTTGTGGACGGTTAGAGGCCCGTTTTCCGGGGCGAATGATAAATGATACCAGCCGCCCCGGTTGAGGGCTTGCGGAGCCTTGCAAATCAAGGCTTTTCCCGCTCTTAACTGTCCACAGCAGACCTCCTTTTCCGTTCACTTTCTGTTTTCTGCCGCCTGTGAACTCTGGCGGCGCAGTCCGGGCAGTATTTGCCCCGGTTGGACTTCGGGACGAACACACCGCCGCACTCCGCACAGCGTTTCAAGTCCCTGTCCCGGTAAATCTCCGCTTCCAGCGTCCTGTCCAGCGGCAAGACCGCCCAGCGGAACCACTTGCAGCAGACGGAGAACGAAATCATCTGCGGACAGGCGCAGGTGTCGCCATCGTCCAGCGCAAGGCAGTTTCCGTCCTCGCAGTTGCAGCACTCCCGGCGTATCAGGCCGCTGGCTCGTCTCTTCTGGGGCGGGGTTATGCGGTAGGGGGAGCCGTCCGGCCTGTGTTCCAGCGGCGGCAGGTGTTGATAGGGTCTTTTGCTCATGCGTCCCTCCGTTTTCTTTGGCGTGTTCTGTTTCCAAGGTGCTTGTCCATCGATGAACTATCCCAAGTCTACACCTTTTTGACCGCCTGTGCCGTATATCCAAGAGGTAGGAAATCAGCCTGAAAAACTCCCTATTTCCACGCTCTCGGATTTGTGATATAATCAAAAAAAGATAAAAGACAAATTCAGGTTTCTGGTCTTCTTGCACAAAATAAAGGAGGAGCTATTATGCAAATTGTTTATATTCCAAGCGAATCAATGTCTGTTCAAGGTAAAAAAGATGAAATCTATAAAAGATATGGGAAAGACTGGAATATTAGAGAACAGGGAGGAGGTAACGGAAATTGGTTGTTGACCAGAAAAAGTGATGTGCTTGTAGATGGAAAAAGTTATCGTACTTTTGTACTTGAACACTACGGTAAATCCAAGCTGACAGCGAAGCTTGTTGATAAATTTCGTGAAGATGTAGCAAATGGTAAAATAAAACTGTAAATGCCTATGCCGTTATGCTATGAGCATAGTACATAGCATAACGGCTTCTCTTTCGTTGAGCTAGCAAGGAGGGTGAATATGTCTTTATCCATACAAGAGCGATTAAAAGACCTACGTGTGGAGCGTGGCTTGACGCTGGGGCAGCTTGCGGAGCAGACCGGGCTTTCCAAGTCTGCGCTGGGCAGTTACGAAACGGAAGACTTCAAGGACATCAGCCACTATGCCCTTATCCGGCTGGCGAAGTTTTACGGTGTGACCGCTGATTATCTGCTGGGGCTGTCTGAAATGAAAAATCACCCAAACGCCGATCTTGCAGACCTGCGTTTGAGTGATGAAATGATTGACCTGCTGAAAAGCGGGAGGATAGACAATACCCTGCTGTGTGAGCTGGCGGCGCACCCGGATTTCCCCCGGCTGATGGCTGACCTTGAAATCTATGTGAACGGAACGGCACTGAAACAGGCGCAGGGTGCAAACGCCATAGTGGACACGATGAGCGCAACTGTTATAAAAAAGCATAATCCTGGCATGAGTGATACGCAGTTAAGACAGCTTATCACCGCCCATATTGATGAGGACGAGTTTTGCCGCTATGTGATACAACGGGACATAAACGGGATTGCCCTTGCTCTGCGGGAAACACACAAGGACGATTTTTTCAGCGTCCCAGAGGATAACCCGCTAAAAGAAATGCTGGAAACTGCTGGTGAAATCGTCAGCCAGGACAGCGACACGGAACAAGCGTACTTGGCGTTTATCTGCAAACGGCTCAAGCTGAATTTTAGGAAGCTGTCAGTAGAAGAACGGAAGTGGCTGAAAAAGATTGCGGAAAAATCCGACTTGCTGAAGAATCCAAAACCGCAGAGAGGACGAAGATAAAAAATGCCTGAACGGCGGTTCTGGTTTTTCAGAACCACCATCCAGGCATTTTGTTTAGTAATAGAAAAAGGTGCAGTTGATTATTGCGTATTGTCAATCTCTCTCAAACCGGGTAGTAAAAATACGGCAAGCGCAACGATGATAATGCCAATTCCGCAAATGACAAACCATTTCTCAACTCCCAGCCGCTCCGCCAGAGGCCCGGAAATGACAAGGCCAAACGGCATGGCGAGGGAAGCGGCGCTTGTCAGTAGAGAAAAAACTCTCCCCAGATATTCTGGTTTGACCGTTTCTTGAAAAATCGCATTTTGCACACCGTAAAATGGAGCGGAAATTCCCATAACAGTACAGCACACAACAAAGACAAGAAATGCGTCTGGCGGCAAAAGCCCGGAGAGCATATTGCTAACGCCCATCAGGAGAACGGAAAGACCGATGGTGTACCGCCGTTTCTTAAAACCGCCCCAAATGCTCAGAATGACTCCGCCAAGCAGCATACCAACCGCAAAAGCAATTTCAGCGGCAGAGGCATGGGCCGGTGTTCCTTTGAAGTATGACATACAGATGAGAGGAAAAAGCGTACTGATTGGCATATAAAAGAACATATAAATTACACCAATCCAGAGCAGAGCAAAGAGGCCCCTGTTTTGCTTTAATACCACATACCCCTCTTTCATATCCTGTAAAAACTGTTGTCTTTTCGTTTCTGGACATAGTTCAGGCGTTGGTATGGACGAAATCGCAACAGTCACACAGGCAAGGATTGCACCCACAATATCTAACAATATAATTGCATTAAGAGGCCAAACAGCATATAAAAACGCTGCGGCAGCTGGACTGATAATCGCACTTACTGCTTGCATGGTCTGCGTGTAACCAGCGCATTTTGTAAGTTCCTCTTTTGGCACAATCATAGGTGTTGCTGCGCTGAATGCTGGAGAATGAAAAGCAGTTCCCGCACTTCGGATTAACAGGACAACCATAATAGACCATACGGGCAATTCCATGTAAAACGCCACCAGCGCCAGAATACCGCCAGCGGCGGCAATTATCAAATCCGCACCAATCATTACGCTTTTACGGCTGTGCCGGTCAACAAAAGCACCTGCAAACGGGCCTAAACAGGCTTGCGGCAAAAATCCAATCAGTGTTGCCGCCGTCAATATGATTGCAGAATTAGTTTTCGCAACCAAATAAAAGATAATGGCCATTTGCAAAATACCGCTGCTAATAAAGGATATTGCTTGTCCGGCAAGAAGTGTAAAATAAGTTTTTCTCCATGAATTGTTGTTTTGGGTCATAATGCGAACCTCCTTTTTTATTGCATTGTTCCTTTGTTTCTGCAATAAAAAGCAGGCGTTGTCCCACAGAGAGGGCAGACGCCTGCATAACAACAAAGCACGAAAAAACACCACGATACAGTTCAAAGACTGCTCGTGTCAAACCTACGTGTTCCTTTGCATACGCACGCAAAAAAAGCCCACCATCATGTGGAAAGGTACTTCTACTTTTTATTGCTTATTAGCGTACACAAATTAACACACGTAAGCCTCCTTCCAATCTCAAACTGTCGCACAGTATAACACACATCCGATAGACTTGTCAACCATTTTTAACCTTGTTTTCCATCTTGTTTTTCCATCTCTTACGGGCAGTAGCAAAGCCAGGCGAGCCAGTCAACGGTCAAGATGAACGGCGCTTTCAGCGCCGCCGTTGACAGTCTCGCCCGTCTTTGCTAATGGGTAATCAAGGCGGGAAAGCCATTTTAGGGCTTTCCCGCCCATTTCAATTTTGGGAGAAGAAAGGCCCCAAAATGAACGAGCGCGGCCAAGCACTTTGAGGGATTGGCCGCCTTGTCCACCCATCCAGCGGGGCGGCGGGCGGCGGTCAAGGCCGGGTGTAACCCCGTTCATTTCAGCCTTGACGGTTGCCCGCTGTCCTGCTACTTTTCCGGGAGTGTGGCCACAACTTCGGGACACTTTGTCCACAAGTCGGAGCGTAGGACGAGGGACGGGGGCTTTCATATACGCTCTGTCTGCTGATGAAACCAGACCTGCGCTTGCGGCTCCACGCCACGCAAGCACAGCCCTGTTTTCTTGCCGCTTCAAATCTTGCCGCTTCAAATGCCCTTGCCCTCCCCGGCGGCAACGGCATTTTCACGACAACGCCGACAGAGCGTATAACACACTACACTTTGCTTCGCAAAGTCGTGTGCCAAATGGGGGCGTTGCCCCCTTTGGAAACCCCCACAAGAAAAGGCGATATGCTACCCCTCCACGGGGCGCATACCGCCTTTTCTTGTTATCCAGCCCTCCGGCTGTATTGGTTGAGCAAAAGTCAGCGTGGGATTGGTGTGGTATCTTTATCTAAGTGAACCCCCTGTCTCCCATTTAGAAACAGTCTTATCACTGACATTGATTCTATCTGCCAGCTCCTTCTGGGTGATGTTTCTTTTTTCTCTTAATTCTTTTACCGTTTTTCCAGTCACATAACTCATAATATCTACCTCTTTCTTCATTTATTATGAGTAAATTGTAAGCCCCGGCATCTCATCCGGCAACCTACGCAGCGTAGAGTCAGGATATCATTTCTTCACAAACATCCCCACAGTCTCGCCAATCAGCATTCCCAGACTATCTCTGTTTTCCGCTGCGCACCACATTTAACAGCACATACAATGCAATCAACCCTGCAGCCGTTCCTGCCATAATCAAATACATTGTGTTAAGTCCCACTTTTTCATCAAAGAAATATAGATTACAATCCACCGCATCTTTAATTGCCTCTACGACCTGAGACGGAAATCCCTGACTTTCCATCTCTTCAAATGTTCCCCTGAGCACATGGTTTCGAAGCATGGAAGTCCCATAGGTTCCCGGAAGAAAAGAAATCACCTTCTGCAACCCGTCCGAGAACTGGGAAATCGGCATATATGCTCCACAGATAAATCCATATCCCGCACTGACAATCGTTCCCACGGCAGACATCTGCCCCTGACTGGTAAGGAACATATTGATAATGCTGGACAGTGCCGTTCCGAATAATACCAGAAGAAATACATCCAACAGCAGTCTAAGCACATCTTCCGTAGTAAGATACCAGCCCACCTTTGCAATATAAAGAAGACATACACCTGTTGCCACATAAGAAATCAACAGCGTGGAAACCATTGTAGAAATATAATATCCTAAAGCCAGTGTACCCTTGCTTACCGGTGAAATCGTAAGATCCTTCCTGGTTCCATTTACCTTATCCTGAACCATCAGTAGATTGGAACAGAATGCCACCGTCACACAGCAGACTGCCAGAAGAGAAGATGTTAGCTCCCCGCCCACACATCCTCCGATCAGCTCATCCGGCGCCGTAGCACCAGCCGCCTCCAATGCCCCTCGGAATGTATCTTCATATACATTACTCAAAAACGTCCCGTACAGTACCAGAAGAACCAGCGGTGTTACCAGAGAGGTGAAGAACATTCCCTTATCTTTAAAAAATAACTTTGTATTTCGTTTAATTAATGCGCCCAGACCTCTCATTTCTCTGTACCTCCCGTCAGTTTCTTGCCTGTCACCGCAAGGAAAACATCATCCATCTTTCCCTTAACGATTTCATAATCCCGAAAGACCTCCGGATATTTCAGAATCAGCTCTGTTGCAGCAGCCGTATCCGGCACCGCTACCCGGTAAACATCTTGCTTAAGAGGCTCACTTGGACATCCAAGACTGCTTACCTGTTTCTTGGTCACTCCATACAGTGTGATAAAATCTCCCGTATAGGTATTCTTAAGTTCCAGCGGCGTTCCTTCCGCTGCAATTCTTCCACTGTCAAGTATAACAACATAGTCTGCATCTGCTGCCTCTTCCATATAATGAGTTGTCAGAAAAACGGTCATTTTCTGTTCCTTACGAAGCCTTGCAATGGCGTCCCAGAGAAGCTTTCTTGTCTGAGGATCCAGACCTGTAGTAGGTTCATCCAATATTAAAATCTTAGGCTGATGCAGAAGTGCTCTTGCAATATCAATTCTTCTTCTCTGTCCGCCGGAAAGCTTTCCAACTGTTCTTTTCAGCAAATCTTCGAAATCCAGAAGTTGCGAAAGATCTTTTAATCTTTCTTTAAATACCTTTCCTGTGATTCCGTAAAGCGCCGCACGGCTTTCCAGATTATCCTGTACATTCAGCGCCTTATCCAGAACGGAATTCTGGAACACTACACCCAGACTTCGTTTAATCGTGTCATCGTCCTTATCCAGATCCGCCCCACAAATATGTACACTTCCTGCGTTCTTCGTAAGCTGTCCGCACATGATATTAATTGTTGTTGACTTTCCCGCTCCATTGATGCCGAGAAATGCAAAGAGTTCCCCCTCTTTTACACGGAAACTTAAATCCTGTACTGCTTTCACGTCACCAAAGCTTTTACTCAGGTGGCTTATTTCAATGATATTACTCATAGGTCGCTCTCCTTTTCGTCACATTCATCCTTTTTTACTGGCTTAATATTATACCGTTCTTTCGCACCGGACTTTACCACCATCATCATTCCAATAAATGATTCCGTCAGCATCTCTGACACTTCTTTCTCATCAAAGTCACATACTTTGGCGGCACATAGTGCTCCAATTCCAAATGTATGAATCCACACATGCTTAAACAGCTGCAACGCATCCTGCTCTGGCAGCTGATAATCCCTCATAATTACCTCTATACAAAGCTTTGACATATCCCCCAGTTCTTCAAAAATATCTTCAAAGCTCTTAGCCTTTTCATTTTCTGTCATAAAAAGCATCTGAAACAGCTTTGGCTCTTCTTTCGCAAACAGAATCATCTGCATCCCGAATTGCTTAAATGCCGGTGTATAATGAACCCCTTTATTTGTATAGTCATTATACCGCTGCATTGCTGCCTTTCTTACTTCTTTCTGCACTTCTTCCATATTTTCAAACACCGTAAATATGGGACGTGCCGAGCTTCCCAGACGCTGTCCCAGGTCCCGGGCAGTAAGTGCCTCCATTCCCCGTTCACTGACCATATCTAACGCTGCTGCCACGATCTCATCTCTTGTAAATTTCGGTTTCGGTGGCATTTACATCATCCTCCCATTCAAAATCACACGTTTTAAATTGGTTGTTTTAAATCATTTGTTTTATTTTATACCTTATGTCAGGAACCTGTCAATTCCTTTTTACAAAGAACTCGGGAGTTTTTTTGCAGTAATCAATAGAAAAAGAGATTTGGCACCATATCATAGTGCCAAATCTCTCTAATTCAGGTTTTTTATTAGTTAATTGTTCTCTTTACATAGGTTGTATGTAAGGTCTCATGTGCCTTGTGGCTTCCCGGTTCGCCCAGATATTCATCATAAAGCTTCTTAATTGCCGGATTCTCATGAGATTTACGGATTGGTTTTGCAGCATCATTTCTGTAAAGAACGCCTGCACGGATTCCGCGTACGTCTGTAAAGTTACGTACATCTCCGGATACCTGTGGCTGTCCTCCACCGTTAACACATCCGCCAGGACATCCCATGATCTCGATGAAGTGGTAGTTTGCCTCACCGGATTTCACTTTGTTAAGAAGCTCTCTTGCATTGTTAAGTCCGGAAACTACCGCTACCTTCACATCCATTCCCGCCACATGATAAGATGCCTCTTTGATTCCCTGTGTACCACGCACATCGGTAAACTCCAGGTTCGCAAGCTCTTCACCGGTCAGAGTCTCTACGGCTGTACGAAGTGCCGCCTCCATAACACCGCCGGTCGCACCAAAGATAACACCTGCGCCTGTGGATTCGCCCATGGGATCATCAAATCCTTCATCCGGAAGAGCGGAAAAATCAATACCACAACGCTTAATCAGTCTTGCCAGCTCTCTTGTTGTGATGGCAATATCCACATCCGGAACGCCTGCCGCATTCTGGTCATCTCTTCCGATCTCAAATTTCTTTGCTGTACACGGCATTACGCTGACAGATACGATCTTCTTCGGATCAATGCCTTCCTTCTCTGCAAAATATGTTTTCAGCATAGCACCAAACATCTGCTGCGGAGACTTACAGCTTGACAGATTTTCCGTCATATCCGGGAAGTAATGTTCACAATACTTAATCCATCCAGGTGAACAGGATGTGATCATCGGAAGCACACCACCATTTTGAATACGGTGCAGAAGCTCTGTTGCCTCCTCCATAATCGTAAGGTCTGCTCCCCAGTCTGTATCAAATACCTTGTCAAATCCAATTCTTCGAAGTGCAGCTGCCATCTTGCCTTCCACGTCAGTTCCCATCGGATAACCAAATTCTTCGCCCAGACCTGCTCTTACAGAAGGAGCTGTCTGTACAACTACATATTTCTCCGGATCAGCAATTGCTTCGATAATCTTATCTGTGTAGTCTTTTTCATAAAGTGCTCCTGTCGGACAGACTGCGATACACTGACCACAGGAAACACAGCTGGTCTCGCCCAGTCCCATTTCAAAAGCAGAACCGATAAATGTATCGAATCCACGGTTATTCGGTCCGATTACTCCGATTCCCTGTGTCTTTTCACAGGTAGCCACACAGCGGCGGCACAGGATACATTTATTATTATCACGAACCATATGAGCAGCGGAAGTATCCAGCTCGTAGTGATTCATTTCACCTGCATAATAGTTTTCATCATCCACACCATACTCACGACAGAGCTGCTGTAATTCACAATTGCCGCTTCGCACGCAGGAAAGACATTTCTTATCGTGATTGGACAGCAGAAGCTGCAAAGTTCTTTTTCTGGACTGGATCAGCTTCGGTGTGTTCGTATAAACTTCCATTCCCTCGTTAATCGGGTGCACACAAGCTGCAACCAGATTTCTTGCACCTTTTACTTCTACTACACACATACGGCATGCGCCGATCTCGTTAATTTCTTTCAGATAGCACAGAGTCGGAATTCTGATTCCTGCCAGATGTGCCGCTTCAAGGATAGTAGAACCTGCCGGTGCGGATACATCAAGCCCGTTGATTTTAAGATTAATATTTTCCATATTTTCCATCCTCCATTACTCTTTGTAAATAGCACCAAAACGACATTTCTCCATGCAGGCTCCACACTTCACGCACTTATCCTGATTGATTACGTGAGGTTCTTTTACCTTTCCGATGATTGCATTATTCGGACAGGTTCTTGCACAAAGTGTACATCCCTTACATTTATCCGCATCAATCTTGTACTGAAGCAGATCTTTACATACGCCGGCCGGACATTTCTTGTCAACGATATGTGCTATGTATTCATCTCTGAAGTAACGCAGTGTGGACAGTACCGGGTTCGGTGCCGTCTGTCCCAATGCACACAGAGAATTGGATTTCAGGTGAGCTGCCAGCTCCTCCAGACGATCCAGGTCTTCCATGGTTCCCTGACCTTTTGTAATCTTATCCAGAATCTCAAGCATTCTTCTGGTTCCCACACGGCATGGTGTACATTTACCACAGGATTCGTCTACTGTGAATTCCAGGAAGAATTTTGCGATATCTACCATACAGGTATCTTCATCCATTACGATCAGACCACCGGATCCCATCATGGAACCGATTGCAATCAGATTGTCGTAGTCGATCGGAACATCAAAATTCTCAGCCGGAATACATCCGCCGGACGGTCCTCCGGTCTGTGCAGCCTTGAATTTCTTACCATTCGGAATTCCGCCGCCAATCTCTTCTACGATCTCACGAAGGGTTGTTCCCATCGGGATCTCAACCAGACCTGTATTATTAACCTTTCCTCCAAGAGCAAATACTTTTGTTCCTTTTGATTTTTCAGTTCCCATGGAAGCGAACCACTCCGGTCCGTTCAGGATGATCTGCGGGATATTTGCCAGTGTCTCTACGTTATTTAAAATGGTTGGTTTCTGGAACAGACCTTTCAGTGCCGGGAACGGCGGACGCGGTCTTGGCTCACCACGATTTCCTTCGATGGAAGTCATAAGTGCAGTCTCCTCACCACAAACGAAAGCTCCTGCTCCCAGTCTCAGCTCGATATCAAAATCAAATCCTGTTCCAAAGATATCTTTGCCCAGTAATCCATATTCTCTTGCCTGGCCGATTGCAATATTCAGTCGTTCAACAGCAATCGGGTACTCTGCACGCACATAAATATATCCCTGAGATGCACCGATTGCATAACCTGCAATAGCCATCGCCTCCAGTACTACGTGTGGGTCACCTTCCAGTACGGAACGATCCATGAACGCACCCGGGTCACCTTCGTCAGCGTTACAGCATACGTACTTCTGATCTGCCGCATTAGCTGCTGCAAATTTCCACTTCAGACCTGTCGGGAATCCTGCGCCTCCACGTCCCCTGAGTCCGCTGTCCAGCATAATCTGGATTACCTCCTCCGGCTTCATCTCTGTCAGGACTTTTCCCAGTGCCTCATATCCTCTTGTTCCGATATATTCCTCAATATTTTCCGGACTGATCACACCACAGTTCCGAAGTGCAACTCTGTGCTGTTTTTTATAGAAATTTGTCTCCTGCAGAGGCAGTACTTCATTTCCATGTACAGTCTCATCATAAAGCAGTCTGGTAACCACTCTTCCATTCACCAGATGCTCAGATACGATTTCCGGAATATCTTCTTCCTTCACCATGGAATAGAAAGCGCCTTCCGGATACACGATCATAATCGGTCCCAATGCACACAGACCAAAACAGCCTGTCTTAATTACACATACTTCTTCCTCAATTCCCTGTTTCTTTATCTCTTCTGCCAGTTTTTCTCTGATTCTCTGGCTGCCGGAAGATGTACATCCTGTACCTCCGCAGACCAGAACATGCGCGCGATATTTGGTGCTCCATTCCTCGCCGTTCGCAGCCTCATAAGCTGCTGCAGGTCCGGCAATCTTAACCGGAATCTGGTGCTCAGAACGATATCCGACTTCCCCTTGCACCTTCTCTCTTATTACTCGTAATTCTTCCAGAGATTTCATATTGTCCCTCCATTCTATTGACATTTCCGTTTTTCACATCTGAAAGCTATTCGTATTTTGCAAGAATATCATCGATATCCTCTACTTTCAGTCTGCCGTACACCTCATCATTAATTGTCATAACCGGAGCAAGACCGCAGGCACCGATACAGCGGCATGCATCCAGAGAGAACTTACCGTCCGGTGTACACTCTCCGCCGACAATTCCGAGCTTCTCCATCAGCTTGTTATAGATATCTCCGGATCCCTTTACATAACATGCGGTACCAAGACAAACAGAAATCTGATACCTTCCCTTCGGACTTAAGTTGAACTGTGAATAGAATGTTACAACTCCGTAAATCTTCTCCAGCGGGATTCCCGTCTCGTCTGAGATAATCTTCTGAACCTCAATCGGAAGATATCCGTAAATGTCCTGAGCTTTCTGCAGAATCGGCATAAGAGCACCCTTCTCGTCCTTCAACTCATGAATGACAGCAAGCAGTGCTTTTTCTTGTTCTTCGGTTCCTCTGAAAGGAACAGTAGATTTTTTTGAAAGCATTTTTTTACCTCCCTTTGCATAATGTATAACCGCACTGGCTATATTCGTTCTACTTTCCATAATTTTATCATACATTCTCACAAAAAACCATCATTTTTTTACCGATTTTTTGTTAATATTTACACATTCCCGTTTTATTTTTCACCAATTTTATGTCTAAAAAATGGGTTGTATTGACGTGTTTTTTTATTTATTTTATACAATTTAAAATTTTATTTTGTTCTGTGCGACTTTTGGAGTGATTTTTTTCACAAACCATATAAAGCCAAAAATACCCCTGCTGCCGGGTTTCTTCTCAGCAACAGGGGTATTTACGTATTCTATTTATCTATTCTTCCAGCTCCACGATCAGATAAAATCCTTTTTCTGTCTCTTTAATTTCTCTGATAATTCCTTTTCTGGCTTTGATTCTCTCTGTAGTTCTGTAGATGCCGGACATAGCAACCGATGGCTCCACCAGATAAGTATATCTTCCGGTGCTCGGACTTCGTTCACTGATTACGACTTCCTGTCCTTCCTCCACCAGACCCTGGCGTTCCATCTTAAAACTCTCCAGGCGCATAATATTCCTTCTTTCTATCGAATAAACATCGCATCGCCAAAGCTGAAGAAACGGTATCTTTCCTTCACCGCTTCTTCATATGCCGCCAGCACATGCTCTCTTCCCGCCAGTGCAGAAACCAGCATGATCAGTGTTGATTCCGGCAAATGGAAATTCGTAATCAGGCAGTCCAGTACCTTAAACTGATATCCCGGATAAATGAATATCTCCGTCCATCCACTGCACTCCCTTAACCGTCCGTTCTCATCTGCTGCAGACTCAATGGTACGACAGCTGGTAGTTCCCACGCAGATGACCCGATGACCATTTTCCTTTGCCCTGTTAATCTTATCTGCCTCCGACTGTTCAATGCGGTAGAATTCCGAATGCATATGATGCTCCAGAATATTATCCACCTTCACCGGACGGAAGGTTCCAAGTCCTACATGGAGTGTCACTTTTGCAACGTCTACTCCTTTATTTTCGATTTCCTTCAGAAGCTCCGGTGTAAAATGCAGTCCGGCAGTCGGTGCCGCTGCAGATCCACTGTGTTTTGCATATACGGTCTGATAACGGTTTTTATCCTCAAGCTGATGCGTAATATAAGGCGGCAGAGGCATCTGTCCAAGCTGATCCAGAATCTCTTCGAAAATTCCATCATAGGTGAATTTCACAAGACGGTTACCCTCTTCTACGATTCCAACCACCTCACCTGTTAAAAGTCCCTCACCAAAACTGATCTTTGCTCCAACCTTCGCCTTTTTCCCGGGCTTAACCAGAGTTTCCCACACATCATTTTCCATGCGTTTTAACAGCAGAATCTCTATTTTCGCATCGGTTCCGACCTTCGAGCCGATCAGACGCGCCGGAATAACCTTCGTGTCATTTAAGACCAGACAATCTCCCGGCTGCAGATATTCTATAATTTCCCTGAAAATGTGATGAGACACTTCTCCGGTGTCCTTGTCCAGAACCAGCAGCCTGGAACCGGAGCGGTCCTCAAGAGGATCCTGAGCAATCAGCTCCTCCGGCAAATCAAAACTAAAATCCTGTCGTTTCATTTCCAATCATCCTTTATTTACGAAGTTCGATTCCCATCTCTTCCAGTGCTTTCAGGATCTTATCCATTGCCTGAGTAATATCTGCTTCTGCAAGAGTCTTATCCTTTGCACGGAATACAATAGAATAAGCAACTGACTTGAATCCGGATTTAATCTGTGCACCCTCATACAAATCAAAGAGTGCATAGCTTTCCAGATAAGCGCCGCCTTTTTTCTCAATCACTTCCTCGATCTGACCAACCATAATTTCCTTCGGCACAACCATACTGATATCACGGGTTACAGCCGGGAACTTGGCAATTCCTTCGTATTTTCTTTCAAATGTTGCTCTCTCAACAATTTCCGGCATATCCAGAACTGCAATATAGGCTTTCTCACCGATACCATAGGTATCTGCCACGTCCGGATGAACCTCTCCAAGATATCCCACTACGACACCATCATAAATAATGTTTGCCTGACGTCCCGGATGGAGATACGGTTTGCCTGCATTCGGATCATAAGTCTCTTTCTTGTGCAGACCGATCTTATCGAAGAATTCTTCTACCACACCTTTCATGCTGAAGAAATCTCCGTCTCCATACATTCCCAGTGTAAACTGCATGCGCTCCTCCGGAAGCTCGGTAAGCGGCAGAGCCTTCGGAATATAAATATTTCCAAGCTCATAAAGCTTCACATTTTTATTTCTTCTGTTGTAGTTGGTTGCAAGAGACGTCAGCATACCATTCAGAGATGTAGTTCTCATAATGCTGTAGTCTTCTCCCAGCGGATTCATAATTTCCACTGCCTGACGAAGTGGGGAATCCTCTGCAATCTTCAATTTATCAAATACCTTCGGACTTTCAAAAGAATAGGTCATTCCCTGACTAAATCCGCAGAATTCTGCAATATCCCTTGCCACTTCCTCAATGCGAAGCTTGTAAGACAGTTTTCCTGTCGTAGCCTCTCCCTTCGGCAAAGTAGTAGGAATATTGTCATATCCGTAGAATCTTGCCACTTCCTCTGCCAGGTCAGCCAGACGGAACAGGTCATGACGGAAGGTCGGTGCAATCACCTCATTTGTTTCCTCATCATATTCAAGATCAATTTTCTTAAAGTATCCAATCATATCCTCTTTAGAAACATTGGTTCCCAGGAGTGCATTAATCGCATCTGCATCAAATGGTACTCTTACAGGCTCTTTTTTCTTTCCATAGACATCAACCATACCGCCGACTACTTCACCTGCACCCATCTCTTCTACGAGCTGGCATGCACGGTCAATTGCAGCCTGTGCATTATTCGGATCCAGACCTTTTTCAAATTTACCGGAAGCATCTGTACGAAGACCAACCTTCTTGCTGGATTTACGGATATTCGTTCCATCAAAACATGCAGCCTCAAACAGCATCGTCTGCACATCGTCTGTAATCATAGAATTCTCTCCACCCATGATTCCCGCAATACCGATGGACTTCTTTCCATCACAGATCATCAGGACCGTCTCATCCATCTCACGCTCCTGACCATCCAGAGTCGTAAACTTCTCACCCTTTGCAGCAGTGCGCACAACGATTTCATTTCCTTCAATAGTAGCCAGATCATACGCATGCATCGGCTGTCCGTACTCTTCCATTACATAGTTGGTGATGTCTACCAGGTTGTTAATCGGACGGATTCCCACAGATGCCAGTCTTCTCTGCATCCACTCCGGAGAAGGTCCGATCTTGATATTTTTCACTACTCTTGCACAGTATCTCGGACACAGATCCGCATCCTTAACGGTTACCTTAATATAATCATTGACATCCTCGTCATTACCTGTCGGTGTTACAACCGGAGGATAGAATTCCTTTCGGAAGGTTGCTGCTGCCTCTCTTGCAATTCCTACTACGCTATAGCAGTCCACACGATTGGACGTAACTTCATATTCGAATACCACATCGTCCAGCCCCAGTGCCTTCACTGCGCTTTCACCCACGACAGCCGTCTCCGGGAAAATGTAAATTCCCTCTTCCGGCGCTTCCGGGTACATATCTCTGTTAGAGCCCAGCTCCTCGATAGAGCACATCATACCGCAGCTTTCCACACCGCGAAGCTTACCTTTCTTAATCTTAATTCCGCCTGCCACACGACTGCCCGGCTCATGTCCACCTGCTACACGTCCTCCATCCAGAACAACCGGAACTTTATCTCGTTCTTTCACATTCGGAGCACCTGTAACGATCTGAACCGTCTCGGTTCCAATATTAACCTGGCAGATAATCAGCTTATCTGCATCCGGGTGTTTCTCAATCTTTTCAATCTGTCCGATGACAATCTTGTCCAGGTCTGCATCCAGCACCTCATATCCCTCTACCTTGGTACCGGAAAGTGTCATTGCATCTGTGTATTCCTGAGCTGTAACGTCAAGATCAGGAACATATGCTTTTATCCATGATAATGATGTATTCATTTTAATCTCCTTTCGAGGACGTAGCAAAACGCATTTTGCTACGTCCTAAACTGCATTTTGTGGTGTACCTTTTTGCATTTTGTGGTGTACCTAGAACTGTTTCAGGAAACGAATATCGTTCTCGTAAAGCAGTCTCATATCGTCAATCTCATATTTCAGAAGTGCAATACGCTCAAGTCCCACACCGAATGCGAATCCTGTATACTCTTCAGGATCGATGCCGCACATTTCCAATACATGTGGATGAACCATACCACATCCAAGAATCTCGATCCATCCTGAACCTTTACAGAAACGGCATCCCTTGCCTCCGCACTTGAAGCAGGATACATCCACCTCAGCGCTTGGCTCTGTAAATGGGAAGTGATGCGGACGGAATTTTGTCTTTGTATCCGGTCCGAACAGCTCTTTTGCAAATACTTCCAAGGTTCCCTTCAAGTCTGCAAAGGAAATATTTTTATCAATTACAAGTCCCTCGATCTGGTGGAAGGATGGAGAATGAGTTGCATCTACTTCGTCAGAACGGAATACTCTTCCCGGTGCGATCATTCGGATCGGCAGCTTGCCCTGCTCCATCACACGCGCCTGTACCGGTGATGTCTGGGTACGCAGTACGATATCTTTATTTATATAGAAAGTATCCTGCTCATCTTTTGCCGGATGGTCTGCAGGAATGTTCAGTTTTTCAAAATTGTACAGGTCATATTCTACTTCCGGTCCTTCCACAACCTCATAGCCCATACCAACGAAAATACGTTCCACCTCTTCCAGAGCAATGGTATTCGGATGACGGTGACCTACCATATTTTTCTTTGCCGGAAGTGTAACGTCGATTACTTCGCGCTTCATTTTCTCCTCGCGAAGAGCACGTTCCATTTTCTTTTTGCTTTCTTCCAGGATTTCCTCAATGGCAGCACGGGTTTCATTTACCATCTGCCCAACCTTCGGACGCTCTTCCGGTGCAACATCCTTCATTCCCTTTAATACAGCTGTAAGTTCTCCCTTTTTACCAAGGAATTTTACACGTACATCATTTAACTTTTCCGGCACATCAGCTGCTTCAATTGCTCTGAGTGCTTCATCTTTGATGTTTTGCAGTTTTTCTTTCATCATTTTTCTCCTTTTTTTAAATTAAAAAAACCTCATCCCAAAAGGGACGAGGAAATTACTCGCGGTACCACCCTGATTCCCGGCACATCTTGTCCAGGCACTCATTATCTTGCGTAACGTGCACACACGGCATCCTCTACTTAGCATAAAATTATAATTAATCACGCTTCTCTTCAAAGATGCAGCTCGCGCGGGAAATTCACTTGCCATCTGAACCCGGGGAAACTTACAGCCGATGATTTCCTCTCTCTGTGGGAAAATGGGTCGCTACTGAACGCGGTCGTCGCTTTTATCATTTCTAAATATTCCATATCATTGTAACACATGAATCCGGCTTGTCAAGCTCTGTCGGAAAAAAACAGGTCTTTCACCCACATATTCAATTCCCCGCCCAAAAGCAGGCTGTACATACAGAAATACATCCACAGCATGATCAGCACGATCGTTGTCAGACTTCCATACATACTGGAAAATCCCTTAAAAATATCCACGTATACAGAAAATATCCAGGAAACTACCATCCATCCGATTGCGGTAAACACTGCTCCGGGAAGCTGTCTCAACAATTTATCTCTCCGGTTTGGAAGAAATTTATACGACAAAAGTGAGAACACGATCAGCACAACAGGCGTGATAATGATACGAACCTCTATCAACTTATCCGCAAACCTCTTCATAATCGGCACATGTTCTGCAATAAATATATTCAGAGAATTACCAAATACCGCCAGTATCAGAAGAAGCAGGATTACCACCAGGAACATCAGCGTATATATCGTTGCGCGTATTCTAAGGAAAATATAATTACGTGTCTCACGGCATTTATACACGCAGTTAAGTCCAGTAGTAATAGCAAGAACACCCTTTCCCGCCGACCACAGTGCCACGATAATTGTGATTGGAATCACACCGGTAGACTGATTATACACCTGATTTACAATCGACGTGATCAACGAATCCACGGAAGTCGGAAACACCTGAATCACAGCTGTCATAACATCAGCCTTGGTCACCGGCGTATACTGTACCAGTGTCAGCAGAAGCAGAATAATCGGAATCATACACAACATAAAAAAATAGGAAGTCTGGGCAGCATATGCCCCTACATGATCCGCTGCAATGTCATCTGTATATTTCATTATATTTTCATAATAATTCTTTACTTTTTTCATAGCATTCTCCCATATGTTCCATACATTTTACCTGATTTTATATGGTTTGTCCATGAAAATTCACAGATCATCCGCTTTATGTCATTATTTTATTTTTTTATTTATTATTTTATTTCTATTTCGCTATAAAAAAGAGATAATATTTCCCTGTAATTCTTTCCCTGTTTCGCCATCTCATTCGCCCCGTTCTGGCTCATACCTATTCCATGACCAAATCCTCCGCCGGTGATAATAAACTCTTCCCCCTGCCTCTCAATCGTAAAAAATGCACTGGGAAGCAGACGGGTGCTCTCTACTGTTGACCCATCATTTTTCGTAATAGAATAGCCCGTTCCGCCGAGCGCGGCACGAATCTTATTCTCCGTATCTACCGTTACACTTCCCTTATCCCCGGAAGCCACGATCTGCAGGACAATATCTCCCGCTCCACGTCTGGTCACCTCCACACTTTGAAGTTTTCCCACATCCACTCCCGTATTCAGTCCCACCAGATTTGACAATGTCTCCGCCGGAATCCTGGCCGACCACCGGTACCACGGGAGATCTTTTTCATAATCTGCCTCTCCATTTGACACTTCGACACTTTGCAGATAGGCATTACTCTCATTCACTTCACTTCCCCAGGCACTCAAGTCTGTCGTCCTTCCACAGGAAGTCGAGTAATAATATGTAACGGCAATACTTCCTCCATACCACACCGCCCGTCCGCAGGTTTCCCACACTGCCTGAGAGCTCTTCTCCTGAGCAGGACTGTTATTATAAACCTGATAATCCGTACTGTCATTAACATGGGCTTCATACTCCGGATATCCATACTTCTCCATCTGACGATATGCATAGCTTCTGGCACAGACCGCCTGAGCTTTCAATGCCTCCAATTCATAGGAAGCAGGCATCTCACTGGGTACTACCTTACACAGATACTCCTCCACCGGAAGCTCATTGATGAGAACAATTCCTTCTGCCGTTGCCCGAAGCTCCAGTATTCCCGCATAAGATGGCGTTCCGTATCCACGCTCAATATTCCCCACCTGAATCTCACTGCCTTCTGTCAGCGACTCTACCCGGACTATTCCACTGCTGAATCTCACATCGTCCGGACGGATAACAAATGGTTCCGAAGCCTTCCATTCTTCCACAGCTTCTCCATAGCAGATCCGCATTCCTGCATCTGATGCCAGATGCACCTCCGGATGCACCATATCCTGATACCCGGTAGAAAGTAAAATCACACGAATCCTGGCATTTTGCCAATCCCGATCCACCTCAGAATTTCCATTTTCCATATTAAGCGGACTTTCCGTCTGCTGTTTTAAAAGACTGCCGCCCTTTCCTGTTCTCAGAATCTTCAGCATTCCTCCTATCAGGAAAAGTATTACCAAAAGCAGCATCATTAAACGCAGTTTTCTTCTTCTCTTTCTCATGCAGGCCTCTCTTGTCCCTTCTTCTGTAAAATGTATGAAATAAATTCATAAACAGAACCTTCGATTTTCATATACGTATGATAAAGAAAAAAGGCAGCCGCTTAAGCGACTGCCCCTCATCTTTTGTAAGTCCCGGAAATGCCGGCTCCTGTATTTTGACTCCTAGCCACAGCTAGGTGGGTGTCCGCATCCGCTTTTCTGTCTTCCACTGCAAATTCGGAGGCCTGACATATTACGGAGATATAAGAGTCCCGTTTAAAGTATTGTAGGTTCAAAATTACAGAAGGTATCGCACACCCCAGGTTTTTCATCTGAGGCTATTATAACCCATTTGCATCTAATTTACAACCCTTGGAGCTTTCCTTATTTTTCTTTTTCTGTAAAATTCAAGATTCGCTCCCACACTCTCCGTCTGTTCCGCGAAGAATCCCCAATCCATGTCTCAGTGACGGCAGCACATATTCCAGACTTTCTTTCACAGCCTTCGGACTTCCCGGCAGATTAACGATCAGCGTTTTCTTTCGGATTCCGGATACCGCACGGCTTAACATGGCGCGGTCTGTAATTGACAGGGAGTAGACCCTGATTGCATCTGCGATTCCCATCGCCATTCGGTCGCAGACAGCTATGGTCGCTTCCGGCGTGACATCTCTTTCTGAAAATCCCGTTCCGCCAGTCGTAAATATAACCTGAATCTGACGCTGATCAGCCAGCCTGATCAATTCTTTCTCTATGGACGTCCTGTCATCCGGAAGAAGCAGTGTCTCAACCACATCATATCCGGCATCAAATAACATTTCCCGGAGAAGCGGACCGCTTTTATCCTCCCGTTCTCCCCGAGATCCTTTATCGCTCAATGTGATAACTGCAGCCGTAAACGGACGGTTCCTGTCCGGAGGAAGCATATGGATCTCATCACCCGGACGTATTTCTCCTCCTTTGACTACCTTCGTAAATACACCCTCCCGCGGCATAATACAATCTCCCACCATGCGATGGATCGCACAATGGCTGTGACACTCTTTTCCAATCTGTGTCATCTCCAGAACAACTTCTCCAATCACGAACCTGGTCCCAACAGGCAGTTTACTGAGATCATATCCTTCTACGATCAGATTTTCACCAAATGCGCCAAAATCCACTTCAGCCCCCCGTGCACGAAAGTCTTCTATCTTTTCCAGTGAAAGCATACTGACCTGACGATGCCAGTTCCCGGCATGTGCATCTCCCTCAATTCCCCAGTTTTCCCGGAGAATAACGGACTCCTTCTCATGCTTCTGTGTTCCCTTTTTTTCACTGACACAGACCGCAATAACTTTTCCATTCATAAAACCTTATCCTCCAATCTGAACCATCTGTCTGTCTTCTGTAATCTCTTCCCTGCTCTCAAAGCAGTGATTCTGCGGTTTCCTTTGTATCGCTTCCACGATAATCTTCTCAATTTGGGCTATCTTTTCTTCTTCCGACTCATCTGCCATATCCCGAATCATTTGCTTCACATCCACATGTTCACCATAGCAGAGGCAGGGCTTAAATTCACCGGATGCCGTAAGCCTGATGCGGTTACACTGATCACAGAACTTTCCATGAATGGCATTGATAAATCCAATACTTCCACGAAATCCTGGAATTTTATAATAAATAGCAGGACCATTTCCATGAACAGAATGATCCTCCTCCATATTGGGAAATAATTCCTTCAGCTTCTGTCTGATATCATCTCCCGATACCATTTCACACTGTTTTCCGTATCCGATTGGCATCATTTCGATAAAACGGACATCCACAGGAGCCTCTTTCGCAAGCTCCGCAAGGCTCTCCCACTCGTGATCGTTGATTCCTTTCTGCAGGACCGTATTTATCTTCACCGGAAGCTTTTTTTCTACCGCAAGACGAATACTTTCTTTCACCTTATCTGCATCATCGCATCCTGTTATTTTTCTAAACGTCTCTCTGTCCAGCGTGTCCAGACTGATATTAACCGCATCCAGCCCATTTTCCATCAGCTCATCCAGATATTTTCCAAGCAGCACCCCGTTTGTTGTAAGTGTCACCTGGGAAACTCCCGGAATACTTCGAATCTTTCCAACAAGTTCCGGACATCCGAGACGAACCAGAGGTTCCCCGCCTGTTATCTTAAATTTTGTAATTCCTGCTTTTACTGCCGCCTTACAGATCAGCTCTATCTCCTCATAAGTCAGGATATCATGCATCGGAGCAAGCCGGATTCCTTTTGGCATGCAGTATCCGCACCTCAGATTGCAGCGATCTGTAATGGAAATACGCAAATAATCAATATTTCTTCCATAATTATCTTTCATAGCAGTCCTCACCGTTTCCCTGTTGCTTCATCATTAATTCCACGATTTCCTCGATCTGTTCCGGATGTAGGACCGGCTCTTCGAACTCGCCGCTTTCCCTGTCTGTCACGATCAGAAAACGACCCTTGGGATTGGAAACCGGTTTGTCTGAAATGTCTTTGCGAATCACTTCTATCTTCGGATATTCACTCTCTTTCAGCCCCTCAATCAAAATCATCTCAGCCTCCGGAAACATGGAAATCAATTCTTTTTCCTTTTCACCGGTTCCGAATTTATGAATAAAAATCCGTTGTTCAGAAAAAACCGCCGCCCCATAAGCTCCGGCTTCCTTCATACGGTAACTGTCCGTCCCCTTCACGTCACATGAGAAATCATGTCCGTCATGTTTGATGACCGCCGTTTTGACTCCTCTTTCCGTAAGGTTTTTTACCAATTTCACAAGGAGTGTCGTCTTACCGGAATTTTTCACACCGCACACCGCAATAATTCTCTGTTTTAATTCTTTTGCCATCTTCCTCACTCCCGCTATAAAAGAATTACTTCTGTTTCATCTCCAAATGTAACGCACTCTGTTCCCGCCGGTATTTCAATCAGGCAATTGCATCCGCACATTGTGCTTAAAATTCCCGATGCGTTGGAACCCTCACCCAGAAACACTTCACCATTTTCATAAAAAGCACGCAAATATCTCCTGACCGGACTTTTTTTCGGAAATGTGCCCCGGCACACAGCTTTCACCCTTTTAATTTCCAAATCTTTTCTTCCTGCCATCACTGCAAGAACCGGACGTACCAGCAATTCCAAATTCACCGCCGCACCGTACGGATTTCCGGACAGACAGATCAAAAGCTTCCCCTCATAATCAGCACACAACGTCGGCATTCCGGGTTTTATTGCTATTCTCCAGAACAGCCTGTCCGCATGCAGGATATCCAAAACTTCATGCATAATATCCTTTTTTCCCACAGATACTCCGCCGGTAGTAATCATGATGTCCGCCTTTTCTGCCGCCTTTTTTATGATCCCGGCTGCCTTCCTGGCATCATCCTCCACGCGCCCTTTGTAAACAATCTCAATTCCAAAGGAATGAAGTCGTGTCACCAGTGTATAGAGATTCGAATCATATATTTTCCCCGGAAGCAGCTTCTCCCCGGGCAGCATGATCTCATCTCCGGTTGTCAGTACTGCTGCCTTAATTTTTCGGTATACCGGCACGTTCTCCAGTCCCAGACTCGCAAGAACCCCTGCTTCAACAGAACCGATCTGCATTCCCTTCTTCAAAAGAACCGTCCCGGCTCTATAATCCTCGCCTTCAAAGCAGTAATTCTGAAATTTTTGTATTTCTTTATAAATTTTTACGTTATCTTCTCCGTAATCTGTATCCTCCTGTCGGATGACACAGTCCGCACCTTCCGGAATCGGTGCACCGGTCATGATTCTCACTGCCATTCCGTACTCTACAGTCTTTTCCGTCACATGACCTGCATCTACTTCATCAATTACCTTAAGCTTCACCGGACGTTCTCTGGAAGCACCTTTTATATCCACACTTCTGACTGCATATCCATCCAGTGGAGAGCGGGGAAAGGGCGGCTGATTTCTCACTGCGGTAATATTTTCAGATAAAACACGCCCCACGCTCTCCCACAGGGAAACCATTTCACACTCCCTGATTTGATTTACTTTTGAAAGCAAAATATTAAGTGCATCTTCTAATGATAAGCTTTCCATATATTTACCCCTTTATGTATTTTTCACTTCGTATAAATTTCCATATTCTTCTACTGTATTAATATTTCGAAGCATCTTTTCAAATTCATTCATCCCCGTCACATCCACATATTTTATATTCAATCTTATCAGAGCATTTGTCAGCCGATAATTTTCATTTGAAATCTGCTCCTCAAGAACCGGAAGAATTCTTTTACTGTAGATGGCTGCAAGGGGATGAATTCTTTCCCTTACCACCGGAACCACTCCATCAGCCGATCCCATTTTTGTCTTCAAATGCCTGTATAACTCTGCTCTTAAAAATGGCATATCGCATGCCGCCACCATCATAGCATCTGCCTGACATTGCCGAAGCCCGGCATGAATTCCTCCAATCGGGCCACACCCTGGATATTCATCCATAATTACCGGGCATCCTTCGTAAGAAGCATGTATCTCCGTACCATAAGATATCCACAGATGTTCCGCCTCTCTTTTCATTTCCCTGATCAGTCGCTCCATAAAAGTTTCTTTATTATAGACAAGGAAACCTTTATGTTTCCCTTCCATGCGCAGGCTCTTTCCTCCTGCCAATATCAATCCATCCATCATTTTTTCTGTCTTCTACCCCTATGCAGAAACACTCTTTCCCGTATACAGCTGATAGTACTTACCTTTCTCTTCCAGCAGTTCCTCATGTGTTCCACGCTCAATAATCCTTCCCTGTTCCAACACCATGATACAATCTGCATTTCTTATGGTAGACAGGCGATGAGCAATGACAAATGTAGTTCTGCCCTTCATCAGCTTATCCATACCATCCTGCACGATCCGCTCTGTCCGGGTATCGATAGAGCTGGTTGCCTCATCCAGTATCAGCACTGGCGGATCTGCAATTGCCGCCCTCGCAATGGACAGAAGCTGCCTCTGTCCCTGACTTAAGCTGGCTCCGTCCCCGGTAAGCATAGTATCATATCCATCCGGAAGCCTCCGGATAAATCCGTCTGCATTGGCAAGTTTTGCGGCTGCCACCACCTCTTCATCCGTCGCATTCAGTTTACCAAAACGAATATTTTCCTTTACCGTCCCGGTAAATAAATGGGTATCCTGAAGTACGATTCCCATGGAACGTCGAAGGTCTGCTTTGCGTATCTTATTAATATTGATCCCGTCATAACGGATCTTTCCATCCTGGATATCATAGAAACGGTTGATCAGATTGGTAATCGTGGTCTTCCCTGCTCCGGTAGACCCCACGAAAGCAATCTTCTGTCCCGGATTCGCATATAGCTTCACATCATGAAGGACAATCTTATCGTCATTATATCCGAAATCCACTCCATTGAACACCACATCTCCCCGAACCTTCACGTAATCTGTGGTTCCATCTGAGCGGTGGGTGTGCTTCCATGCCCAGCAGCCGGTTCTTTCCTCACACTCGGTAAGCTGACCGTCCACTTCCCTTGCATTCACAAGTGTCACATATCCATCATCTTTTTCCGGTTCTTCATCCAACAGCTTAAAGAATCTCTCAGCACCCGCCATAGCCATAACGATAGCATTCAGCTGCTGACTCACCTGGTTGATCGGCATGCTGAAGCTCCTGTTAAATGTCAGGAAGCTTGCCAGTCCTCCCAGCGTAAACCCTCCAACCTTTCCAAGCGCCAGAGCGCCGCCTACGATTGCGCACACAACATAGCTGATATTTCCAAGCTGTGCATTGATAGGTCCCAGGATATTTGCAAATGAATTTGCAAGGTCAGCACTTCCAAAAAGCTCCTGATTTAATTTCCGAAAAGCCTCTTTGTTCTCTTCCTCGTGGCAGAATACCTTAACCACCTTCTGCCCATTCATCATTTCTTCAATAAATCCATTCACAGCGCCAAGATTCTTTTGCTGTTTCAGGAAATATTTTCCGCTGTTTCCCGCTGCCAGCTTTGTACAGTACAGCATAATTCCCACCATAATCAGCGTCACAATTGTCAGCGGCACATTCAGGATAATCATACTGATCAGCACACTTACAATTGTAAACCCACTGTTTATGATCTGAGGAATACTCTGGCTGATCATCTGGCGTAACGTATCAATATCATTGGTATAGATTGACATGATATCGCCATGGGCATGAGTATCAAAATACTTAATTGGCAGCTTCTGCATATTTTCAAACAGGTCATCTCTCATATTCTGAAGAGTGCCCTGGGTTACATACACCATAATCTTATTATAAGCAAATGTTGCCAGTATTCCTATCAGATAAAAGCCCGCCACCCTCGCAATCGCATATGCAAGCGGCGCAAAATCCGGCGTGTCGGAAAGCAGAAGCGGTGTAATATAATCGTCAATCAGATTTTTCGTAAACATTGTTCCCTGCACATTTGCAATTACTCCGATAAAAATCAGGATCACAACTGCAATGTAATGATACTTATATGTACGAAACACATAATTCATCAATCTTAGAAAAATTTTTCCCGGATCCTTCACCTGGGATTTCATGCCTCTCGTTTCTTTTCTCATCGGTCCTGCCATCTTTTACTCACCTGCCTTTTCATCAAAATCGCCGCTGCCCTTCATCTGGGACTCATATACCTCGCGGTAGATTTCATTTGTTTCCAACAATTCTTCATGGGTACCAAATCCATGAACTCTGCCTTCATCCATGACAATGATCCGGTCCGCATCCTGAACACTGGAAATCCTCTGGGCAATGATCAGTTTCGTGGTGTCCGGTATTTCCTCCCGGAATGCTCTTCTTATCTTCGCATCCGTAGCAGTATCGACCGCACTGGTGCTGTCATCCAGAATCAGTATTTTAGGTTTTTTCAGGAGTGCCCTGGCAATACAGAGTCTCTGCTTCTGTCCGCCGGATACATTATTTCCTCCCTGCTCAATGTGCGTCTCATATTTCATCGGAAATCTCTGGATAAACTCATCTGCACAGGCAAGCCTGCAGACATTCACACATTCCTCTTCTGTAGCATTTCGATTGCCCCATCGTAAATTTTCTAAAATTGTACCGGAGAATAACACATTGTTCTGAAGTACTACAGACACCTGATTACGAAGTGCTTCCATATCATAATCCTTTACATTGCATCCTCCAACCCGCACTTCCCCATCAGTCACATCATAAAGACGGCTGATCAGGTTCACGAGGCTCGTTTTCGCGCTTCCGGTTCCACCGATAATTCCGATAGTCTCACCGGAATGGATATCCAGATTAATATCTTTTAAAACAGGCTCATCATTATCTTTTTTATATGAAAAATTCACATGAAAAAATGTAATGCTTCCGTCTTTTACTTCTGTCACCGGGTGATCCGGATTCTGGATATCACTGACCTCGTTCAGTACCTCTGAGATACGTCTGACACTTGCCATACTCATGGATATCATGACAAATACCATGGACAGCATCATAAGGTTCATCAGAATATTCATACAGTAGGCTAAAAGACTCATAAGCTCACCGGTAGTCAGAGTTGAGGAAACAATCATTTTTGCACCAAGCCAGCTGATCAGAAGAATACATGTATATACCGTAAGCTGCATTATCGGCGCATTGTACACAAGATTATTTTCCGCCTTTACAAATATCCTGTAAATATTCTCACTCGCCTTCTTAAATTTCCTGGTTTCCTCCTCTTCTCTCACATAAGCTTTTACGACACGAATGGCTGATACATTTTCCTGCACAGATTCATTCAATGCGTCATATTTGGGAAATGCCTGCTGAAAATATCTCGTAGCATGACTGATAATAAACATTAGAACAACACCAAGAATCATCACTGCTACCAGATAAACGCTTGCCAGGCGTCTATTTATAAAAAATGCCATGGCCATCGCACAAATCAAGCTGGCAGGCGCTCTCATAAGCATTCGAAGACACATCTGATACGCATTTTGAACATTGGTTACATCCGTAGTCAGACGGGTCACCAATCCGGCCGTACTGAATTTATCGATGCTGGAAAATGAAAATGTCTGGATGTGGTTAAACATTGCCTCTCTCAGATTTTTTGCAAATCCTGTGGAAGCTTTCGCACCGTAACGTCCTCCGAGAAGTCCTGCCAGTAGACCCATAGCCGCCGCCACAATCATAATCCCTCCTACCCTGTAAATATGTCCGATATCCCCCTTGTTGACTCCGTCATCAATAATGGATGCCATCAGATACGGGATAATCATCTCCATAATTACTTCCAGTATCATAAAAACAGGCGTCGCAAAGGACGCTTTCTTATATTCCTTTACCTCATGTAACAAAGTCCGTATCATTTCATTTCTCCTTTCTCCGCATTTTCCCGGATTTTCCGGATCACTCCCAGGAATATTTTTAGATCTTCTTTGCCGACTCCCCGAAGGAGAAAATCATCCATCTGCTCTGTTATCTTTGTCATTTCTTCATGCGTTTGGATTCCCTTGTCTGTCAAAGAAACCTTCTTCAACCTGGCATCCCTGGTCACCGATTCCCGACAGATAAATCCCTTTTTTTCCATAAGCTTTATTGTATTCGTAACAGACGACCTGCCTACAGAAAAATGCTGTTCCAGATCCTTTTGAAATACATCTTCACTCCGGTGCTCATAAAGATACCTGATTACCCAGCCGTGCACGATCGTAACTTCGTCTATTCCCGCTGCTTTTACTCGATTCGACAGACATCGTCCGATTACCCGGTCTGCCTTATGCACTTCAACTCCTATCCTCAGCTCTGCCTCTTCCATATGTCACGCCTCCCCGATTGTTCGATAGTGAACTGTTTTATATCGAACATTATTATAGCACAAAAATATAATTAATCAACCAAAAAAAGGAAGCCGCATCAAAACAGCTTCCTTTTACAAATCATATTCTTTTCAATTATGCAAGTTCTTCAACCAGTTTCTTCAGTGCATCTACTGCTTCATCCGGCAGCTTGTCATATCCGTCTTTTGCTACAGCAAAGTTCTCAACTTCGTTTACACGATCCTGCATACGAGCCTTTAACTGAGCTTTGTAGTCCGGATCGTCAAGATCCGGAACGAATCCTTCCCAATCCATGATCTCGATGTCAGAGAACGGTCCCCACTGATGGAAATCTGCTCTCTTCTCAACGATTGCTTCCAGCACACCAAGAGTATCCTTTGGCTGTACCTTCTTGCCCATGAAATCACCTGTATTAACGATGTAGCAGTCTACGTTCTTCTCTTCAACCAGTTTTTTGAACTTCTCGTAGTCATTAGCCAGAGGATAGGTTCTGAACGGATTAGCGTAAGGAACAACAACCAGCTTGTTAGGATCTACGCCAGGAGCAAGACGCTCAGCAGAGGAACGTTTTGTAGCAAGTGTAGCTCCCATAACAGATGCAAGTGCAGCACCTTTCAGCTTAACTACCGGCGGAATGGTAGGATCTTTCATAATCCAGAAGATTGCATTAACCGGAGCATCAATCTTATCTACACGGTTCGGTGACCATAACTTAGACTTGATTGCACGTCCGTTACCATTTCTGATATCCTCTGTTACAAGCTGAATCTTTCCATCTTCGTCCATTGTTGCAGAACAGTTCTGAGCTGTCAGCAGATACTTGTTATCCGGGCATCCTGTCGGATAATCAGCTGTCTTATCAAAATAAGTAGGCTCAATTGCGATAGATGAGCATGTATCTGTATTGATGATAAATGCATCATCATGAAGTACTTTGATCTCGTATTTTCCACCATGTTTTGCATGTGTCAGTGTAGACTTACCAGATCCTGACAGACCGTATACAGATGCAACATACTTGGATCCATCCGGGAGTAAGTATTCTTTCTGTCCACCGTGGCAGGATGCATAACCGTTACGGTTTGCAATTGCCCATACCATAGTAAGAGTACCTTTCTTGTGCTCTCCGAAGTATCTCATACCAAGGATACATGCACAGTTTGTCTCTGTATTGAAATAGCACAGAGTCTTCTTAGCCGGGTCACTTAAACAGTCAAAGCTTACACCAGGAGCCTCTTCCGGAATCCACTGCGGATCAGAGAAGATGTAGATATCTGCTTCTTTTCCGTCTCCTACCGGTTTGGACTCTTTGTACATCTTTACATATTCATCAGACATATACTGGAAGTTCAGCATCCAGTTATACATGATATTCTCTTCTCCTTCCGGAATCAACAGGTGGCACTTAACCATAAATTCCGGATCCAATCCTGCAAATACAGTTGCATGATACATTTTTTTCCAGCGTGATTTGTATACAGCGTCCATTGCAACTTTATCAAGAGCATCGCAATCTACTCCCGGTTCTCCTGCAATACGACGTGCTGTTGCATAACGTCCGGTAATTGCACCGTCATTAAATAAAAGAACTTTTGCATCTGCATCCAGACCAAACTCTTCTCCTCTATATACAGGCATATCTGTCACGATAGTTCCCGGGGAATTCTTTGCCAGATTGTAAGCCTCTTTCAAGGTTTCTACTTTCACAACATTATTTCCGTAGAATGCTGCTTCAATAATGGAACGTGTTTTAGAGAAACCTGGTTTGTCTTTTCCGATTTCACTAATTGGATAATATGCTTTTGTTGCCATTTTGTCTTTTCCTCCTTAAAATTCCGAATTTGGTAGTATTATCTCATTTTTTGTCAAAAAAGTCAATAGTTTAACAATGTGTAAAAATGCAAGATTGAAAAATCAATCTTGCATTTCAAAACTTTTGGGTAATAACTCACGCAAAGTTAGTATCTCCAGCTTTTCTTTATTCATTCCGCAAATTACGTGAAAATTATCCGGATCACAGAATTCTGCCATAACCTGACGGCAAACTCCGCAGGGATAGCACATGACCAGCTCCTCTTTTCCTCCTGCAATTGCAATTGCTTCAAATTCCCTCTGCCCTTTTGCAACAGCCGCAAAAAATGCCGTGCGTTCTGCGCAGTTAGAAGGTCCATATGCACTGTTCTCCACATTACATCCCTGCACCACTTCCCCATTTTTACAGAGGAGGGCGGCACCCACCTTAAATCCGGAATACGGACTATATGAAAATTCTCTTGCCTTCACAGCCTTCTGCCACAATTCATAAGCTTCCATATCCCGACTCCTACAATCCAAGTATCTCCCGCACAGACGCCTCCATCTTGTCCGCATCACACTCTGCTGTATGAAGAATATTAGCATCCAGAATCTCTTTAATCGCGTTCGGCATCTCTGTCTGAGACACCTGTTTTAATTCGTCCAGAAGGGCAAATTCATCCTGATCCGCATACTTTTCATCGATTGCGCTCATAACACTCTTTACAAATTTATACGGACTTGCCGTAGATGCCACCACGCATTTTGCAGCATCCCCTGAATTCTTCTGGTATTCCTTACATACATAAGCAGCGACTGCCGTATGTGTATCGATCACATAACCGGTTCTGGCATATACATCATGAATCATACGGGCTGTCTGCTCCTCTGTGGCATATCCTGCCTCGAAGTCTGCGAGCTCTCTTTTCATATCCTCTGTAATCGCATAACTTCCGTCTTCTTTCAGCTCCCGCATTAATTCTGCATCTTTCTCTGCATTTTTTCCGGCAATCTGATAAATCAGACGCTCCAGATTACTGGAAATCAAAATGTCCATAGACGGGGATGTTGTCAGAAGGAATTCTCTGTTTCTGTCATAAGTACCGGTCTGGAAGAAATCAAACAGCACTTTATTTTCATTGGAAGCACAAACAAGCTTCTGAATCGGAATCCCCATCTGTTTAGCATAATATGCTGCCAGAATATTTCCGAAATTTCCGGTAGGAACCACAACATTAATTGCCTCTCCTGCCTGAATCTCCTCATTCTGCAATAATTTTGCATAAGCATATACGTAATATACCACCTGCGGCACAAGACGTCCGATATTTATAGAATTCGCAGATGAGAACTGATAGCCGTGCTCATCAAGCTCCCTGGCCAGTTCTTTGTTTTCGAACATTGCCTTTACCCCGCTTTGGGCATTGTCAAAATTGCCATGGATAGCAACAACCGATGTATTGTCTCCCTTCTGGGTTACCATCTGAAGCTCCTGTACTTTGCTGACTCCGTTTTTTGGATAGAACACAATAATTCTGGTACCCTCCACATCAGCAAAGCCTGCAAGTGCTGCCTTTCCGGTATCGCCGGAGGTTGCTGTCAGAATGACAATCTCATTTTTTACATGATTCTTTTTCGCAGCAGTTGTAAGAAGATGAGGCAGAATAGAAAGTGCCATATCCTTAAATGCAATCGTTGCTCCATGGTATAATTCCAGATAATAAATACCATCTGCTTTAGCAAGCGGTGCAATCTCCTCAGTATCGAACTTACTGTCATAAGCTTTAGCAATACATGCTTTCAGCTCTTCCTCTGTAAAATCTGTAAGAAACTCTCTCATAACCGCATATGCTGTTTCCTGATAAGTCATATCCTTAAGTTCTTCCATAGAGACGGAAAGCTTTGGAATCTCCACCGGGACAAACAAACCTCCATCGTCTGCAAGGCCTTTTAATATTGCCTCAGATGCTGTAACTGTTATGCCATCGTTTCTTGTACTCTTATACTGTAAATTCATCTTCTTCACCTTTCTGTATCGTCTATTTTCCGGTTATTTCCTGCTATTAGTATAATTAACCAGACCACCGGCAGCAATAATCTTCTGCATAAATTCCGGGAATGACTGTCCCTGGAACTCCGTTCCCTTTGTCCGGTTGTAGATTTTTCCGCTGTCAAAGTCTACTTCAACCTGATCTCCTGCTTCAATTCCCCTTGCAGCTTCCGGACATTCGATAATCGGAAGTCCGATATTAATTGCATTGCGGTAGAAAATCCGGGCAAATGTCTCTGCAATAATACAGCTTACTCCTGCCGTCTTCAGACAAAGCGGTGCATGCTCCCTGGAAGAGCCGCATCCAAAATTCTTATTAGCCACAATCAGATCGCCCGGCTGTACTTTTCCTGCAAATTCAGGATCAATATCTACCATCGCATGGCTCGCCAGCTCCTGTGCATCGAAAGAGTTCAAATATCTGGCTGGAATGATTACATCCGTATCCACATTATCACCATATTTAAATACATTACCCATTGCCTTCATTATTTGTCACCCACTTTCTCAGGATTTGCAATACATCCTGCAATCGCACTTGCCGCTGCCACTTCCGGTGAGGCAAGATAAATCAGAGAATCCACATGTCCCATTCTTCCTACAAAGTTACGATTTGTTGTTGATACACATTTTTCTCCTGCTGCCATAACGCCCATATGACCTCCCATGCAAGGTCCGCAGCTCGGTGTATTCACTGCACAGCCTGCATCCACAAAAATATCCAGAAGTCCCTCTGCAATACACTGCTTGTAAATTTTCTGAGTAGCAGGAACTACCATAACACGCACATCCGGATGTACCGTATGCCCCTTCAGAACAGCTGCCGCTCTTCGAAGATCTGAGATTCTTCCATTTGTACAGGAACCGATTACAACCTGATCGATCTTGATCGGGTCCATAGCTTCAATTTCATCAATCGTCTTTGCATTGCCTGGCAGATGTGGGAATGCAACAGTAGGACGCACCTCTGACAGATCAATTTCAATCACTTCATCATATTCTGCGTCTTCGTCAGCCTCATATACATGATATTCTTTTACGGAATGCTCATGAATATATTCTAATGTCAGGTCATCTACTGGGAAAATTCCATTCTTTGCACCGGCTTCAATTGCCATGTTAGCCATAGTAAAACGATCATCCATGGAAAGATTTGCAATTCCATCTCCGGTGAATTCCATAGACTTATATCTTGCTCCATCCACACCAATCCGTCCAATAATATGGATAATAATATCTTTACCGCTTACGTAACGGGATGGCGCACCCTTCAGGACGAATTTAATCGCACTCGGAACCTTGAACCATAATTCTCCGGTTGCCATTCCTGTTGCGATATCTGTTGTTCCCACACCGGTGGAGAATGCTCCCAGTGCTCCGTATGTACATGTATGTGAATCTGCACCGATAATACATTCTCCTGCAGTAACTACTCCCGCTTCTGGAAGAATCGCATGCTCTACTCCGGATTTTCCCTGTTCAAAATACCACTTCAGTCCCTGGTTCTTCGCAAACTCACGGATTGCCTTGGAATTTTCTGCAGATTTAATATCTTTATTTGGTGTAAAGTGATCCGGCACAAATACAACTTTGTCTTTATCGAAAACTGTATCAGCCATCTGTTTTAATACCGGAAGTGCCATTGGTCCGGTAATATCATTTGCCATTACCACATCGAGCTTCGCCATGATAAGCTGTCCCGCTTCTACGCTGTCCAGTCCCGCATGGGCTGCCAGAATTTTCTGTGTCATTGTCATTCCCATGATGATGACCCTCCTTTATCATTATTTCGTCTTACGTGCTATTCTAACACAACATAAGATTCCAACGCAAGAAAGAATACATGATATCACAAGAACCGTTATATTTGCACCATCACCGGTTTTAACCTTTTCTGTCTTTTCCGGTTCTTTTTCCACCGGTTCGTCCTCTTTCGGAGGAACCGGCTTCTTACCAAAATGTATCGTCTGCCCTTCATCTGTGATATCCTCATGTCTGGCAATCAGGTTCTCCCCCTCATATAACTTTTCAAATACGACCACATCACTCTCTTCCAGTTCAGACGCATCAAACGTAATCATGACTTCCGCACTTCCCTCAGACGCCTCCGGCCGGAATACCAGCTCTGCCGTCACCGGCTGTCCGCTCTTATCAAGAACTTCCTTTTCCGCATTTTTGTCCATCAAAGTCGCCCTCAGAGTATATTCTCTTCCTTCACAAAGCCCCCTGTAAGAAACCGTATCTATAATAGTTACTTCTGTCTCCGGCAACACATTCTGACTGCCCGACTCCTTTTCCTTCGCAATGGTAGAGATAATCACATTCTGATTCAGAACCGTCCCCAGATTTATCAAAACTTTATCTTCCGATATGGAAATCTGTTCACTCCATGGCACCTTTCCTTCGTTCGCCTCATTCATAATTTCTGTAATAATATACGTTCCGACCGGAAGCGCCCCACAGCTATCATTTGGCTCAGCCTGATTCCCTTCTCTGTTCATTCCAAACCATAGTCCATCTCCTGTCTGCCCTCCGTTTGTATTGTATGTGTGCCGGATATATTCTGCATTAGAGGAATAATATCCATTTTCATCAGTAGTGAAAATATGGGATTCCCCTGTCTCCTGACACACGATTTGAAAACTGACACCGGCCATTGGCTGATCTGCTTCTTCATCTTTCTTGACCAGTTCAAAATCTCCGCGAATAAGTCGGTCTGACACCGTAAGCTCACTGACCGCCTCAGGTTCCACTACCATCTTACATACTCTTTCATCCTTCACATATCCGGACGGTGCACTTAACTCTTTTACCCAGTAATCTCCACAATCCAACTCAATCTTTTTTGAACATCCCGTTTCATCGGTCTCCAGTTCTGTCACTACATCTGTACATTCTCTATCCCTGTACACCCCATAGACAGCACCTTCCAGCGAAAACCGCAGTTCCCCGCCTGAATAATCTGCATCTTCCGCCATTTTTTTCAAGACAGCGTAACCCACAGGATGATACTCCCAGACTCCAAGGTTCTGATAGCTGCCATTTCCGGTAGAAAGAATCATGACATTAAATCCCTTTGGTGCATTTGGAAGACCCGCAATGCGGTTGATAAATGCCTGTCCATAACCGTAATAATTATCATCATGTCCATTTGCCACCGAACCTGCGAGGCATGTCTCTACATATGATGCCCCCACATCTCCCGGCCCCTGCCATCCATAATAATAAATTTTGCGAAACAGTTCATGTGCCTGATTCTCGAAAGTATACTCCGCAATTTCCTGCAGATGGGTACCAATCTCCGTTGGCGGTTCCATCTCATGACATACACACATGGCCGGCTTTCCTCCGTCAATCTCAAAATACCCTACCATGAGAGGTCCTTCATTATATCTGGTGTCATAACAGGTGAGTGTATGTACTCCCCGTTCTTTTGATTCTGCCCGAACGAAAATGGTACCAACCAGTACTGCTGCCAGTACCGCAAGCCCTATCAATCCAATCCTTCTCATCAGCCTGCTCCATAACCTGCGTTCCTTCTTCATATTTTCTTTTCCTTTCTGTTTTTCTGTCTAAACAATAACTATCCATTCAAGACTCTCGCGCCGAGTCCTGGCGCATCCCCGCGAAGCGTATATCAGATCATCTTGCAGCTCCTCCTCTCTTATAAATTCTCGTTTTCGGAAACCGGAATGATGTATTCCTCCTGACGAACTGTCCCATGAATTTTGTTTCAGAATATGGCTTTCAAACGCCTTAGACGAGTGTTCACATAATAATATATTCCCCCTCAGTTTGTCAACATAATTAATACACAAATATTTTACATAATTTTTATCGGAATGTAACAAAAAAGCTGCGCTTCCGCACAGCTTTTACAATTAATGTTTTTCATTTATTTGACGCTTTACCCTATCTTCGAGAGCATTCTTCAATTCTTCCAGTATATCGTTATGCCTTCTGGATTTCATGTTCGGGAATGCCTTTACCAGACGTACACTGACTCTGGTTCTGGATGCAGCCAGCTCTTCATATCTCTTTCTAAGCTCCGCAGCCTTCTTACGCTGCTCTTCTCTCTTCTGCCGTCTCTCTTCTGTGATCTCCTCCAGCCTCTGTTTTCCTTCTTCTGTAATCTCTTCCAGCCTCTGTTTTCCTTCTTCTGTAATCTCCTCCAGTTTCTGTCTTCCTTCTTCCTGGAACTCCAGCGTATCCATCACTCCCTCGTGGATATTCTCGCCTACCCGGTCGGAAAGCTCCCGCAACTCCGCTGCAATCTTCTCCATTGCTTCCAGACGGCGGTTCAGCTTCAGAATTCCGGACGCTGTCACATACAAATCTGCAAATAATAATATTCCCAAAATGACAATTCCTACTATTCCTGCAGTTACAGGTATCCAGGCCAGTGCTTTATGAATCAGAGGATGTATTCCTTTTACAATCACAACACACGCCACACCCCAGACCAGCGAAAAAATCAGGCATACGTATCCCCCGATATTCAGCGGCTGGTCAGAATAGTCCCACCATTTATGATGAAATATTTTATCCATAGCATATCCTGTCAAGCCTTCAATCAGAGTAACCAATACTACCGAAGCGATATATAACACAGGAAGCCAATCCTGACATGGTTCCAGAAGAAAGATAACAGCACTGACACCCACACCATATATCGGGCAGATAGGACCGTTCAGAAATCCTCTGTTTACGAATCTCCCCTCTTTCACCGATGCAAATGCAACCTCTGTGCACCATCCCAGAAATCCATATGTAAAAAAGTATAAAATCAAAAAATAAACCTGCATTTCTTACTTCTTCCTCCATTTTTCTCTATAAATAGGTATGCTCTATTTCTTCTATACTGTACAGAATTATACTTCACATTGACTTCCCCGTCAAATAGTGATATAATTTCCCGTTGTAATAGATAATGATTCTCAATAACACTTAGAGAAATAGATATGGAGGTTGCCCTATGACATTAAAACAGGGAGAAAATCATCATACATATGAAGTACAATCTATACAGATAGAACTCCAACTGGAACGCCGCCTGGAAGCTCTGGGGCTTACGGAAGGTTCACTGATTACTATTCTCAACAATGACAAACGGGGGGCTATGACCGTCAAATTCCGGGGGACCCGCTTTGCACTTGGACGGAGAATAGCTGAAAATATTCAGGTAAAGGAGGCAGCACGCTCATGAGCGAAACCATTAATGTTGGATTTATAGGAAATCCCAACTGTGGAAAAACCACCCTTTTCAACGCATTTACCGGAGCAAATTTGAAGGTAGCCAACTGGCCGGGAGTTACCGTTGAAAAAAAAGAAGGCAAAACGACTTATCAGGGACAGACCTTTAAACTGATCGATCTGCCCGGTATTTACAGTCTTACCTCATATACCATGGAAGAAACCGTATCAAGAGAATGTATTATGAGTGACGAAGTGGATGTAATCGTAGATGTAGTAGATGCCTCCAGCCTGGAGCGCAATCTTTATCTGACACTTCAGCTGATTGAACTTGGCAAACCCGTAGTACTGGCCCTGAATATGATGGATATTGTAGAAGAACGGGGAATGGAGATTGACCTGCACCGTCTTCCGGAAATGCTGGGCGTTCCTGCAATTCCGGTTTCCGCCCGAAAAAAAAGCGGACTTTCCATCCTGATGCATGCGGTAGCACATCACAAAGATTACGCATCACAGAGTCCTTTTATCCATCATCATCACGGGGAACACTCCACACACAGGCATAATCATCATGATGAATATGCCATGGTTTATCAGGATTATATTGAAGATAAAATTGACATCGTCATGGAACGTCTGGCAACAGCATACCCGGAACTTCAGAATAAAAGATGGCATGCCATAAAATATCTGGAAAAGGACAAAAATGTCCTTTCCAACCATCCACTTGAAATTGATGATGTCATTGATCGAAGCTATGAAAAGGATATCATTAACCAGAAATATGATTTTATTGAAGAAATTATAAGTGAAGTGCTTGTAAATAAAAGCAGCAAGGAAGCACGCACCGACCGTATTGACCGGTATCTTACCAGCAAATGGCTGGGACTTCCCATTTTCCTGGCTATTATGGCTCTGGTATTTTTCCTGACTTTTACAGTGGGAGATTTTCTGAAAGGGTATTTTGAAATCGCATTGGAAGCCTTCACTACATATACGGAACAAATTTTAGAAAGTATCCATACAAACCCTGTGGTCATTTCATTAATTGTAGATGGAATTATCTCAGGCGTAGGTGGAATACTGACCTTCCTGCCCAATATTTTCATCCTCTTTTTAGCACTTGCCTTCTTAGAGGACAGCGGATATATGTCCCGTGTAGCTTATGTTATGGATGATATTATGGGACACCTTGGTTTATCCGGCCGTGCCTTCATCCCACTCCTTCTGGGATTTGGATGCTCCGTCCCTGCGGTTATGGCATCCCGCGCTCTGGAGCACCGAAAAGACCGCCTGAAAACCATACTGGTTACACCATTTATGTCCTGCAGTGCAAGGCTCCCGATTTATGTACTTTTCTCATCCATGTTTTTTGGAAAAAATGCAATGCTGGTATGCTATTCCCTCTATCTTCTGGGAATTGTTGTCGCAATCACAACCGCATTCATCCTCTCCAAAATTGACGGAAGCAAATCCGAACATGCATTGCTCATCGAGCTTCCCGAGTACAAAACACCGAATGCCCATACCATCGCAATCTATGTCTGGGAAAAAGTAAAAGATTACTTAAGCAAAGCCGGAACCGTTATCTTCATTGCATCCGTCATCATGTGGGTGCTTCTGAATTTCGGAACCTCCGGCTATGTAACAGATATCAGTGAAAGCTTTGGTTCCTACATCGGAAAAGCCATTGTTCCATTTTTCACACCGATTGGACTGGGATACTGGCAGATTGTCGTTGCACTGATTGCCGGAATTGCCGCAAAAGAAGTGGTCGTTTCCAGCTGCAGTGTACTGTTCGGCATCCAGAACATCACTACCGCACATGGAATGACCGCCATGGCATCTGCCCTCGGCACAATAGGATTTGGTCCGGCCAATGCCTATGCGATGATGGTTTTCTGCCTGCTGTACGTTCCCTGTACCGCAACCATTGCCACAATTCACAGGGAAGTAGAAAGCCGGAAAATCACAGCAGCATTTGTGCTGTTCCAACTGGCAGTTGCATGGATCGTAAGCTTCGCAGCTTATCACATTGCAGGATTATTTTTCTAAAGCAGGATAGGGGACGGTTCTATGTCCTATTTCAGCTTACTGAAATAGGACATAGAACCGTCCCCTATCCTGTCTTTTATTGAATTTTCTTCAAAATCTGCAGTTTATTCTTAAACGGTGCATACCGGATCGGAATATCCACAAGCAACGACTTCTTCATAATACTCTTCTGATGCGTAAATGTCTCAAAGCTCGCTTTTCCGTGATATCCTCCCATACCGCTGTCTCCCACTCCACCAAATGGCATATAGGATGTAGCGAGATGCACCACCGTATCATTGATACAGCCGCCGCCATAGGATATCTGTTTCAATACCTCTTTTTCTCTGTCTTTATCCCTGGTAAAGAAATAAAGTGCAAGCGGTCTCGGTCTTGCATTTACCAGTTCAATAGCCTCCTTCAGATCATAGAAGGTTAGAACCGGAAGGAGTGGACCAAATATTTCCTCCTGCATTACCGGACTTTCCCAGGCGACTTTATCCAGAATGGTCGGCTCAATCTGCAGTGTTGATGCATTGCTTCCGCCTCCACACAGAATATTCGTATCCTTCATCAATCCGGTCACTCTCTCAAAATGTTTCTCATTAATCATCTTCGGGTATTCCGGATTACTGCATGGTTCAGCGCCATACATCTTCGCAATATAACGCTTCATATATTTGACCAGCTTGTCCTTTACACTTTTCTGTACCAGGATATAGTCCGGTGCCACGCAGGTCTGCCCGGAATTCAGGAATTTCCCCCAGACGATTCGTTTAGCCGCAAGCTTCAGATTCGCTGTCTCATCCACAATACATGGACTCTTTCCACCCAGTTCCAGACTTACAGGGGTCAGATGCTTTGCTGCCTTCTCCATAACAATCCGCCCTACATTTACACTGCCCGTGAAAAAAATGTAGTCAAATTTCTCATTCAGCAAAGCTTCATTTTCTTTTCTTCCGCCTTCAATTACCGTTATGTATTCCGGTGGAAATATCTCCCGTATCATCCGTGCAATCAGTTCAGAAGTATTTGCCGAATACGCAGAGGGCTTCACCACTGCACAGTTTCCCGCACTGATTGCACCTACAAGAGGTGCCAACGTAAGCTGAAACGGATAATTCCACGGCGAAAGGATCAGTACGACTCCGTAAGGCTCCGGGTATATGAAAGATCTGGATGGAAACTGGGTAATCGGAGTCGGTACCCTTCTGGGTGATGCCCATCTTCTCAAATGCTTCACTGTATATTTGATTTCTTCCTTCACAATCCCAATCTCAGTAGCATAAGCCTCAAACTCCGACTTATGCAGATCCTGGTGCAAAGCTTCCATTATGAGAGCTTCATTTTTGCACATCCAGGCATACATCTTCTTCAGAGCCGCAATCCGAAACTCAACATCTTTGCACTCTCCCTTGCGGAAATATGCACGCTGCTTCTGAAGTATCTTTTTATAATCCGCCATTTTTCCATTCCTTTTCTTAATTATTTACTCTTAATCTCTTCCAGATAAGGTATCTCAATAGGATCAATGGGATTCATAGGATTCTCTGTCAGACCTTTCAGTTTTCTTTTATGTCTTTTGAGAATCTCCCCTCCTTTATTGTAAAACCAGAATGAATACACCAGAAGTTTATTCATCTTTCCCATCTTATCCTTGGTTGTCTTCCCATAAATCACGCCTCCGGCTTCTATCGGTACCTTTTTGCGTATCAGAGAAATCAGCTCTGTCTCACAGGTCACCCTCTCCGGCAATATAGTATATCCTTTTCCTACACAATCCGGTCTGTGAGAATCACTTCCGCCAATTCCCACCTTACGGTATTTCTCTGCAAGCTTCATTGCTCCCGCATTCGATTCTTCCGGCTCACAGGCATTAAAAGCCTCAACAAAATCAAACCGCTTCATGATCTCCGGTGATTTATAGAACTTCTTCGTATTTGTAAAACTCAGGTATTTCTCTCCACACGGATGAGCAGGCCCAAGGATTCCTCCATGCCGGTGAACAAAGTCAATCAAAACTGTTACCGGAAGTCCTCTAACTTCCAGCAGGCGCATTTTCACCCCTTCCGGCATAATACAGATAATATGTCCCGCATCGCAGGTGTCGTATTCTATTCCCTTCAATACAACAAAATCCTCATGTACCTTTCCCTTCATATTATATTTCCAATGACGATAGCCTTTATAGGTATCGTGATCCGTAATAAGCATACCATCGAAACCTTCTTCTTTCAGCTTCGTAATATACTCATCCAAGCTTACCTTGCTGTCAATGGAACCTTCTTTCACATGACAATGCATATCCAGCTTCATACGTAAGCCTCCCTTATGTTCAATATAGTTCCGTCTGTCGGCCTTCAAAACGCCTTCCATAGAGATAAGATTAGTATAGCACAAGCCTGCCTAAAATAACAGTATTTATCTGATTTCAGAAGGGAAACGCCGGAAATTTCCTTTTATTTTCCAAAATATTCTGCCACTTCTTTCATATGTCGGATAATCGGAAGATGCTGAGGGCAGGCTCTTTCGCACTGACCACATCCAATACAGTCACTTGCCTTTCCGAATACAGCAGTCAGCCGGTTATAGTATTCGCCCTGTGGTGTCCATCCTTTCCCTTCCAACTCCTGTTTATCTGCATTATAAAGAGAAAAATATTTTGGAATGGCAATTTTCTTCGGACATCCGTCTGTACAATAAGAACAGCCCGTGCACGGAATGGCAATACTTGCATTAATAACCTCCACCGCTTTCTTAATCAGCGCCTGTTCCTCATCGTTCAATGGTGTAAAATCCGACATATATCCTGTATTATCCAGAAGTTGCTCCATATTGCTCATGCCGCTGAGTACCAGCTTCACATTAGGCAGACCAGCCGCAAAACGAATTGCCCATGACGGCACCGACAGTTCCGGATGATAAGTTTTAAACGCCTGCTCCACCTCCTGCGGAACATTCGCCAGAGTTCCTCCCTTTACCGGTTCCATAACAATCACCGGCTTTCCGTGCTTCTCTGCCACCTCGTAACATTTGCGGGATTGTATTCCCTCACTGTCCCAGTCAAGATAATTTATCTGAAGCTGAACAAACTCCATCTCCGGATGTTCTGTCAGAACCTTATCCAATAATTCTGCATTATCATGATAAGAAAAACCAATATGTTTCACCAGCCCCTGCTGCTTCTTTTCCTGAATCCACTGAAAGCAATCCAGTTCCGTATAAATCTTATAATGATCGTATCCGATATCATGCAGCAAATAGTAATCAAAATAATCTACACCCGTCTTAGCCTGCTGTTCAAAGAAGATCCTGTCTCTGTCCTCTTCGGTCTTAAGAAATCCCGCATGCAGTTTATCTGCAAGTGTATAGCTGTCGCGCGGGTGACGATCCACCAGTGCCTCTTTTACAGCATTTTCGCTCCTGAATCCACAATACATCCATGCAGTATCAAAATATGTAAATCCTTTTTCCAAAAATGTATCTACCATTTTCTTCGTTTCTTCGATGTCAATACTGGTTTCATTATCCGCATCCAGAAGCGGCAAACGCATAAGACCAAATCCCAGTTTTTTCTCACTAATCTTCATATTCTCCATCTCCTCTTCTATTATTAAAATATTTTATTTCACATGATACAGCGATTCATATATCCCTTTCTTTGCCAACAGCTCTTCATGGGTTCCCTGCTCAGCTATTCCATCTTCTGTCAGCACCAGTATCTTCTGCGCATTACGGATGGTCGTAAGCCTGTGTGCAATAACAAAGGTTGTACGATTTGCCGCCAGATCTTCCAAAGACTCCTGTACCACCTTCTCACTCTCATTATCCAGAGCAGAGGTAGCCTCATCAAAAATAAGAATGGGTGGATTCTTTAAAAATACCCTTGCAATGGACAATCTCTGCTTCTGTCCACCGGAGAGCTTTACTCCCCTCTGCCCGATATCTGTGTCATATCCATCCGGAAAATTCATAATAAACTCATGGGCATTGGCACATTTGGCTGCCCTTACAACCTCCTCATCCGTAGCGTCTGGTTTTCCATAGCGAATATTATCCATAATGGTTCCTGCAAAAAGATACACATCCTGCTGTACGATACCGATGTGATTGCGCAGATCATCCAGCTTCATGTCCCGAACATCTATACCATCAATCAGAACTGCTCCCTGGGATACCTCGTAAAATCTCGGAATCAGGCTGCACAGTGTGGTCTTTCCCGCACCGGAAGGGCCTACAAGCGCAACATATTCCCCCGCTTTTACTTTCAGATTAATCTGATTCAGAACCTTCTCCGTCTGCTCTTCATACTGAAAAGAGACATTCCGGAACTCAATATCTCCCTTTACCTCTTCTACCGAAATCGCATCCGGTTTATCTGCAATATCCGGTGCAATAGACAGGATTTCCAGAAAACGCTCAAACCCGGAATATCCATTCTGAAACTGCTCGGTAAAACTCACCAGTTTCTTTACCGGATCCGTGAAATTCGTAATATACAGAAGGAAGGTAAGCAAATCAGCCAGTTCAACAGAACCGGACAGCATCATTCCAACACCTACAATCAGAACCACTACTGTGATCAGAGTCGTCATTGCCCCTAACCCGGAATTATAGATTCCCATATATTTGTAGCTGAGCTTTTTGGCCTCTACAAAATTATCGTTTCCGGCTTTGAACTTACGCATCTCTTCTTTTTCATTTGCAAAAGATTTCACCACACGGATTCCGGCAAGGCTGTCTTCAATCTGACTATTCATATCCGCAATTTTCTCACGGTTTTTTTTAAAAGCCCTTTTCATTTTCCGATTATAATAGAAGGCAAATAAAAGCATCACAGGAATAAACGCAAATGCCACCAGTGCCAGACGTACATTAATGGTCATCAGAATCGTGAATGAGCCTATAATCTTGATGACAGAAATAACAAGATCCTCCGGTCCGTGATGTAATAATTCACTGATATCAAACAGATCACTGGTAATCCTTGACAACAGATGCCCTACCTTCTGATTATCATAAAAAGCAAAAGTAAGCTTTTGATAATGTCCGAAAATATCTCTTCTCATATCTGCTTCCATCTTTGCTCCCATAATATGTCCATAGTATGCTATATAAAAATTACAGAATATTTCCAGTAAAACCAATCCTATAAGGATGCCTCCCACAGTAATCAACGATGATTTTGCCAGACCCGGTTCAAAATACACTACTTCATTCGTAATATACCGGACAATCAGCGGAATGATAAGAGTAACAGCCGCACCCAGAATCGCAAAAAACATATCGCTGTAAAACAGTGCCTTATATGGCTGATAATATGCAAACAATTTCTTTAGTTTATTTCTCATAATCTACAACCTTTCCTATATTTCATTCTGGAAAAAAATGTAACTCTTTCTAAGATTAAAATATATCACCTTATTCCGCTTTCCGTCAATGCGTATGCTCGCGGAGTGCACCAAAAAAGGAGATGCAGCTATCATTTCAAAAAACTGCATCTCCTTTTTATGTCTCTTCTTTTCAATGGGTTATGCTGCATATGTGCCGCTTCTTCCCTTTCCATCTCTTTTGCATATATCTTCAAATTCCTTAAGCTTCCTCTTCGCTTCCGGTGACAAACCTTCCGGCACCTGAATCTGCACTGTTACATACTGATCACCGTGAACATTCGGATTATTCATAGAGACAATTCCTTTTCCTCTGAGACGTATCTTTGTGCCGGATTGAGTACCTTCCCGTATCTTACATACCACTTTTCCGTTTAATGTAGACACAATTGCCTCTCCGCCGAAGACCGCCGTCGTAAATGGAATCTTTACTGTAGTATAAATATCCAGTCCCCGGCGTTCAAAGCCTGCTTTTTCCATAACTTTCACTTTAAGAAGCAGATCTCCCGATTCACCGCCCCGCACTCCGGCAGAGCCTTTTCCTCTCAGTCTGATACTCTTTCCATCATCAATTCCAGCCGGAATACGAACCTGCAGAGTGTGTCTCATACCACTCTCATCCTGAAGCGTAATAATCTTGTCACACCCGAAAGCTGCCTCATCAAAGCTGACCGTAATTTCTGCATGGAGATCCTCACCCTTTCTCTGAAACATACTTCCAAACATGTCACCAAACATATCACTCATATCATCTCCGCCAAAATGGAATTCCTGATAGAATCCGCCTGGTCCTCCGGATGTACTGCGGTAAAATCTTCCGGCACCACCGGATCCGCCCTGATAAAATCCCTCGGGCCCTCCGGATGCACCACCCTCAAGTCCCGCATGGCCAAACTGATCATAAATCTTCTTTCTCTCCGGATCGCTGAGCACATTATATGCCTCTGTCACTTCTTTAAATCTCTGCTCAGCCTGCTTATCACCCTGATTGGTATCCGGGTGATACTTTTTTGCCAATTTTCTATATGCTTTCTTTATAGCCCCGTCATCTGCATTTTTGCTGATTCCAAGAATATCATAATAATCTCTTTTCTCTGTCATAATTTTCACCTTCTGAAATATTGTTCTACTTGTAATATAACACCCGTTTTTCAGAATGTCAACATCCTACAGAGAATATATCCAAATCCCTCTTATCTGATCCTCGATATCCTTATACACCCAGGTTTTTTCTGTATTTTTAATACTGAACGGATCATTTACCGTCACTATTCCATCCTGATAACCTGTCAGTACAATGTAATGACCAACCTGTGTAAAATCTCCCGGCATCACATTACAGATTATGGGATGTCCCTGTGCCAACTCCTGTTGAATCAATGTCTCATCTGGCGGAGACTCTATCACGTTTACTCCCCAGGGCCTGGACGCCTGCATCATGAATTCCCAGTACGTACCGTTTTCCGCATCTACATAGCCATTTTCTTCCCCAAATTTTGCTGTCACATAGGGAGTCACCGACACATCTCCCGTCAGTCCCGCGATAACCATAGCCATACAGGTAGGACCGCAGCCATCCGTGGCAATCGTTCCTCCTCCATAAGGCTGATAGCCCCACCGTTCATCCCATTGCAGCAAGTGAGGGATGGTTCCTTTTTCAATCGAATCTGCTATTTTATCCGCCGGTGGAAGGTCTTTCTTCTTTTCATAATCCTTTACAAAGGTAAGTGTTTCTTCATTTTTATCCAGAAGCTTAATAATACTTTCCGGATATCCCGCCTGTTCTGCCTGTTCCCTGACCTTTTGAAGTTCCTCCTCTTTTCTGGTCTGTTCATCCACGGTCTTATTCTCTTCTGTATGCATTTCAGTTTTTAAAGCCTCTTGCGCTTCCTGCTTTTGACTTTTTCCAGGAGCGCGGGTCATAACTATACATACTATTAAAAGTACTAAAAGAAGAAACATGCCTCCTGCCATTATCTTTTTCATCATCTTTCTTTTATTCTGATGTTTCTTTTTCTGATTTATACTTTTCTTTCCCACAATCATTCTCCTGTTGTATCCTGTTCGTAGATTTTTTCAGCGTCTTGTATTACAATATATCGTAAAACAAAGAAAATTGTCAACACATGTTCAGGAGGACACTGGAAATGAATCTGGTTTTTTTAGACTTTAAGACTTTAGGTGAAGACATCGATCTTTCTCCCTTTGACAGACTTGGAAATGTTACAAAATATGCATTTTCCACCCCGGAAGAGACTCGAATCCGCACACGCAATGCAGATGTAATTATCGTAAACAAAGTATCCATTAATGAGAATACAATCGGCGAAGCTCATAATCTGAAACTGATCTGTGTAACCGGAACCGGCACAAACATTCTGGATAAGCCTTATCTTGAAAAAAGGAATATTGCATGGAGAAATGTAGCCGGATATTCTACCCGGTCAGTTGCACAGCACACCTTTGCCATGCTTTTTTATCTGCTTGAAAATCTGAAATACTACGACGACTATGTCAAAGAAGAAAGATATGTAAACGATATAGAATTTACTCATTTTTCCAGGCATTTTCATGAAATAACCGGAAAGACCTGGGGAATCATTGGCCTTGGCAATATCGGTCGTCAGGTAGCCTCTATTGCCTCTGCCTTTGGAGCTGATGTCATCTACGCCTCCCCCTCCGGAAATGCTCCACAGGAAGGGTTCCGACAGACCGACCTGGATACCCTGCTCACCTCGTCCGATATCATCTCTGTTCATGCACCGCTTAGTTCATACACAGAAGGACTGATCGACTGCCATGCATTTCAGAAAATGAAGACAAGCTGCATCTTCCTGAATCTGGGCAGAGGTGCCATCGTAGTAGAGAAGGACCTGGCACACGCACTGGAAACGGGCGAAATCGCAGCAGCCGGACTGGATGTTCTGACACAGGAACCCATGAGCCCCGATAATCCTCTGCTTCGTATTAAAGACAGCGGAAAGTTATTTATCACACCTCACATCGGGTGGGCAAGCGTAGAATCCCGGACACATTTAATGAATATTATCTGTGAACAGATTACAGAATTTTTCCATATGTAGCTTTATTTTTTACAAAATCCCGGAAACACACTGACTAACAGAGCACCGGTAAAAATAAACAGATCACCCAGATTAAAGGTGATATCTGTGAACCTTTTCCATCTGGTCTGAATTCCAAAGTAGTCCACCACTCTGCCCCGAATCAGCCGGTCAAATATGTTACTAAGCGCGCCTCCTGTAAACAGTGAAAGCCCCAGTTTTTGAATATGTCGCCCCCGGAGCGGCCAGAAAACCATATCACAGATCAGCATCCCTGCACCCAATAGCAGGGATGTCGATTTTATAATCTTCGGATGATCAGACAGAATATTTAGCATTGCCCCATAATTATATACCCGTCTTAAAAGGATACGTCCATGAAAGAGCTTACGCTCCTCTCCCGGTTCCAACTTATCTTCTACCGTTTTTTTCAGGATCATATCTGTTCCAAACAGACCTGCCGTCAAAGCGGCATACCCGGAAAACATCAACTATCCTCGCGGATTCTTGCAATCTCCGCCTCATATTTTTCTATTTCTTCCTCCCGCTTTTCAATCGCCTCGCAAAATGTGATCAGATCCATGTCCATCACTTCACTCTTCTGGAATTTTTCATAAATTGCCTTTCCCATATCAATGTAATCCCTGTCATTCGCGCGTTTCAGAGAACGGATATCACTCTTTATTTTCTGAATCTCCAGAGTGTCATTCGTCTTCTTACCCAGTTCACTGGCTACATCTGATATCTTCTTTCCAAAATCTTCAAAAAAATCTAACATTATCTTTCTCTCCTTTGCCTTAAAATTCTCTTATTCTCTGCAGCGTTTCGTATAGATCCAGTGTTCCATATCCCCACTCCCGATTGGGATATTCTAGTCCGGGCCGCTGATTTGCCCCCAGAATAAAAAGATTTTTAATCTGAACGGTATCTGCTCCGACTCTTCCGGTATGATATACTACCCATTCCAGGAGAAGGGCCGCAGCTCCCGCTGCAATCGCCGCCCCGACGCTGGAACCTGTTCTCTCTGTGAATCTCCCACCCGGGAGTGCTCCGGTCACTCCCACACCCGGCGCTGCAATATCCGGTTTGATACTTCCAGTTCTAGTATATCCCCTGCCCGAATTAATATCAATACTATTCTCTTTTCCATTGTAATACGCCACGGCCATCCCTGCACTGATGACAGACGGGGACGTAAGGGTGATATCCGGGTCCGGCTCCAGAAAAATAACATTACCTGCAAGAAATTCTTTGACCGGAAGCCAGAGATGAAACTCCCCTCCCGCCAGCTTGACAGGTTCCACGATCAGTCTCCATATACCGGATGCCGGATTGGTAAAACGGAAGAAAATCAGCTGGGAATTGTTTCGCTCCACCAGAATACGATAATCCACAGCTACCTCTGTCCCCTCGAACAGAAAACGAAATACCGAATAGGTTCCCTGTTTTATAGAAATAGAAGGAACAATTTCTCCCGAGGGCGAGACAATAGAGAGCGTAAGAATATTGGGAAGCTCCGTCCACAATTCCATGGTAAATCCCTGTCTGTCATTATCTACCTGAATCTCCACCTCTCTGCGGTCTCTCATATCTTTTATTTTCCCGAAAAAGTGATGCTTCTGATTCGCTTCATTTCCCACTCCGACAACAATAACCCGATTCAATGTATTGGAATAATACTGCAGCATAATATCCAGAGGAGTCGTACCATTATGCCCACCAAAGCTGGTTCCGAGAGCCACACATATAACTACAGGCAGGTTCCGCTCTCTGGCCAGATCCAGAAGAAATTTTACTCCCAGCATAATATCATTTTCCTGATAACAGGCCGCTCCTTCCGGTACTTCATAGAATTCCCGCATATACTGCTTGGCAGGTTTCAGCTTTACAACTCCTATTACCGACTCCGGCGCTGCTCCCAGAAAACGATTCGCTTCGTCTCCCCCTCCCGCCGCAACACTGGCAACAAAAGTACCATGTCCCTGTGTATCTTCCGATGGTACAATCTCCAGCGGATCATCACTTCGAAGAGCCGCATTGATCGTTTCTTCTCCGTAAAAGCTTCCATATGCCAACTCTCTGGGTGGTTCTCCGCTCTGATCTGTCTGATCCCAGATTCCTGCAATCCGCGTAGTTCCGTCCAGATTCCGAAATACTCTGTTCTGATAATCTATTCCTGTATCAATAAAGCCGATCAGGATATTCTGTCCCATCAGCTGAAGCGTCGGATAATTCTGTACAGAAATAATTCCAGCCTGATTCAACGCATCCATGTCCAGCAATGTATAGCACTGAGGGACTGTATTGTAGGAAAATCTGTCAAAATCCACCGGATCTGCCAGCCTCTGATCCACATAGAGAATCTTGTAATTTATCCCGGTATACTGAACACACATCTGATCATCCGTAAGATTTATTGCACTTCTTCCTCCCTCGAGTGGGAAGATAAAATCCCGGTATTCTTCCGATATAATCCGGGTTCTGCATACATCTCCATTCATATAAAAAACCTCACATACTTTTTACAAAGTATATGAGGCATTCCTGATTCTATACCTTTCCGTTCCTAACCATTTAACCGCGGCACTTCCTGCCCCCGCAGCATAATGATCGGTCCTCCGGTTCCCTCTATGTATTCTCTGGTAATAACTACCTGACCAATGTTATCATCTTTTGGAATTTCATACATAATATCCAGCATAAATTCTTCAATAATAGCACGAAGTGCTCTGGCACCCGTATCCTTCTCCATCGCTTTTCTCGCAATTGCTCTCAGAGACTCTTCATTAAACTCCAACTTAACTTCATCCAGTGCAAGTAACTTCTGATACTGCTTAAGAATCGCATTTTTTGGTTCCTTCAATATCTTCACCATCATGTCTTCATCCAGTCCTTCCAGGGTAAAAACAATCGGAAGACGTCCAAGAAATTCCGGAATCATGCCAAAGTTACGAAGATCCTCAATGGTCACTTTCTCAAGTATCTTTTTATCTTTGTCATACTTGTCTTTCAGCTCTGCATTAAAGCCGATCGTCGCCTGCTTCGTAAGCCGCTCTTTAATAATACCATCCAGATCCGGGAAAGCCCCTCCGCAGATAAACAGAATGTTCTTTGTGTTCACTGTTGTAAGCGGCACCATGGCATTTTTACTGTTGGCCCCAACCGGAACTTCAACCTCACTTCCTTCCAGAAGCTTCAGCATTCCCTGCTGAACCGATTCACCGCTCACATCTCTCTGATTCGTGTTTTTCTTCTTGGCAATTTTATCAATCTCATCAATAAAAATAATTCCCTGCTCTGCTTTTTCCACATCATTGTCTGCAGCTGCAAGCAGCTTGGATACCACACTCTCTATGTCATCACCGATGTATCCCGCCTCCGTAAGAGACGTAGCGTCTGTAATTGCCAACGGTACATCCAAAAGCTTCGCCAATGTCTTTACCAGATAAGTCTTTCCACATCCGGTTGGCCCGATCATAAGCATATTGGACTTCTCAATTTCAATATCATCCATGGTATCGGTTGCCACACGTTTATAATGATTATAAACTGCCACTGAAATTGCTTTCTTGGCATGCTCCTGCCCTACAACAAAATCATCCAGCTTTGCTTTAATTTTATGTGGTGCCGGAATATCCCGGATATCCAGAATCGGTTTCCGCTCTTCGCCCTCTTTTTTCTTTTTTATCTTTTGCTTCTTAGGAATTGTTTTCTCCAGATCAGACATATTAAAAACCTGTACTCCCGGCATATTCATCAGCTGGCTAAAATCAATCTGACCACTGTTCATCACATCAAAACTCTTCTGCATACAATCCGGGCAGACAGAAATGTGATTGGGCAGATCGATCATTTTTCCTGTCACACTTTCCGGGCGGTGACAGATAAAGCATACCTTCTCGTACTCCTCTTTTTTGTCATCTTCTCTACCGGACTCTCCGGTCAGAACCCCTGCATCTTTTACTTCTTCAATCTCTGTATCGTTGATAATATCTTTTTCTGACATAACTCTACCTTTCTTTCATAATTACATCCTTCCAATCATCTTAAGAAAATCTTCTTCTGACAAAATTGGAATGCCCAGCTCTTTTGCTTTTTTATTTTTAGAAGACGTGGATTCCACATCATTGTTAATCAGATAATCTGTTTTGGATGTTACGGAGCCTGTTGCCTTTCCTCCCAGACTTTCAATCAGGTTCTTCACCTCACCACGATTCGCAAAATGTGTCACTGATCCGGTAATAACAAAAGTCTTTCCTGCCAGTATCTGCTCCTCCATATTCTCCTCTTCAGTCTGAATATCAATTTCCTGCAACAGAGAAATGAAGGAATTTCTGTGTGATTCCTCCGAGAAATAATCCACATATGCCCTGGCAATTACCTCTCCCACACCGGCAATTGCTCCCAGTTCCTCCACTGACACATCCATAACCCGACTCACATCATACCCGATTTCCCGACAGATAAGTTTAGCATTTGCCAATCCTATATTGGCAATTCCCAAACTGTAGATTACTCTCGGAAGCGTTGTCACTCTGGCACGTTCAATACTTTCAGTCAGATTTCGGAAAGATTTTTCTCCAAATCCTTCCATCTGCTGAATCTCCTCCTGATATCGGCTCAAATGAAAAATGTCTGCATAGTCATGAATAAATCCACGGGCAATAAACTTCTCAAGAGTTGCCTCGGAAAGTCCTTCGATATTCAGCGCATCACGGCTTACAAAAAGCGCAAATGACTTAATCCTTTTTGCCTGGCACTCCGGATTTGTACAATAGAGGGTCTTAGCATTGCTCACTTTACGAATTTCTGTTGCACCTCCGCAGACCGGACACACTGTAGGGATATCCTTCACACCACTTCGGGTCAGATTTCTGGCAATCTGAGGAATGATCATATTTGCTTTATAAACTTCTATCTCATCTCCGATTCCCAGTTCCAGTTCTTCCATAATACTGATATTGTGGACACTGGCACGGCTTACCGTAGTTCCTTCCAGTTCCACGGGCTCAAAAACAGCAACCGGATTAATCAGCCCTGTTCTTGACGGACTCCACTCTATTTCCCGAAGCACCGTCTCTCTGGTTTCATCTGCCCATTTAAAAGCAAACGAATCTCTGGGAAACTTAGAAGTACGTCCTAAAGACTGTCCGTACGCTATATCATCATATTTTAGCACAAGTCCATCTGACGGAAAATCATTTCCCACGATTTTTTCTGAAAATTTAATAACTTCCAGTTCCAGACTATCCCGGTCCGCCATAATATGCTCTACCACATCAAACCCCTGACTTTCCAGCCAGTCAAGCTGATTTGCACGGGAATTGTGAAAATCAACTCCTTCCGCTTTCACCAATGTAAAAGCGTAGAATTTTACATTTCTCTTTGCTGTCACTTCATTATTAAGTTGACGAACCGAGCCACTGCAGAGATTTCTGGGATTTTTATACTTTGCATCTGCCTCTGCAATCTCTCCGTTAATTTTCTCGAAATCACGATATCCGATGATTGCTTCTCCACGAACGATCAGCTCCCCTTTATATGCAATCTGAAGAGGAACATTTTTAAATACTCTGGCATTATTCGTAATGACCTCTCCGACCTCTCCATTTCCACGTGTAACTGCCTTAACAAGATGTCCTTCCCGGTAAGTAAGTACAATTGTAAGTCCGTCCAGTTTCCACGACATCACCACTTTCTGATTTCCCGTAAATTCCTTCAATGCCTCCACATCTTTTGTTTTATCCAGTGAAAGCATGGGGCTCTCATGCCGTTCCTTGGGAAGTTCACTCAGAACCTCATACCCCACATTAACTGTAGGGCTATTAGAAAAAGTAATACCTGTCTCCTTTTCCAGAGACAGAAGTTCATCATAGAGTGCATCATACTCATAGTTTGTCATAATCTCTTCCGCATCCTGATAATATGCTTTTCCTGCCCGGTTTAATAACTCTACCAGCTCCTGCATTCTGCCGGTTTTCTGTTCTTTTCCCATATTGCACTCCTGTTCTATCTGTTTTTTCTAATTATTTTTTATCATTTCATATAAATCATTCAGCTCATCATCTGTAAGTTTCCGATATTCACCAGGTTTTAAATCTCCAAGCTCTATATTCATGACCCGGATTCTCTTAAGCTTTGTCACCCGATACCCCAATGCCTCACACATGCGGCGTATCTGCCGGTTCATCCCCTGCGTCAGTACAATACGAAATGTATATTTCCCGATTTTCTCCACTTCACAGGGCCGTGTCACTGCATCCAACCCTTTTTCCTCATCCCTAATGTGTACACCTGAAGCCATACGGTTCACAAAATCCACAGTTACTTCTTTATTTACCGTGACTTTATATTCTTTCTCATGATAATTGCCGGCACGCATCATTCTGTTAATAATATCTCCATTATTCGTCATAAGAAGAAGTCCTTCTGAATCCTTATCCAGCCTCCCTACATAGGTTACTCTTATCGGATAATCCAGAAAACGCACAATGCTGTTTCTCGTATGTCTTTCCTCCGTACAGATAATGCCCACCGGTTTGTTTACCGCCAGTACTACCATCTCATCTTTTTTCCCAATGACTTTTTTCCCAATCGTCACCGTCTGCCCCGGATGTACCTTTGACCCGCAGACAGCGGTCTTTCCATCTATCCTGACCTTTCCGGCTTCAATAAGGCGGTCAGCTTCTCTGCGGGAACAATATCCCGCCTCGCTGATGTATTTATTCAGACGGATTTCTTCTTTCTGATTATAATATTCCGCAGCAATTTTATTTCCCATTACATTTACTCCCTGTCAGCATGTGATACCCTATTCCAAAACTGCACTGATATTCTTATCTTCAACAAATGTATTGGTATTATACAAAAAGAGGATTTCATCTATTCCATAATTCTTCACTAATTCTTTTACACTTCCATAGTAATATCGCGGATCCACTACCACAATTTCCTGATATTCCGATGCCAGAAACGGAATAAAACAATTCGCATATGAATCTTTTACAATCAAAATCCTTTTATTTACATCTGAAGTTGTGGATATATCAATCAATGGATAGTTACCACCAAGAAACACGGCATACTTATCCTTCTCCTTCAACTTGGAGCTGTCATACCATGATACCTTCTTCTCCTGCTGTTGCACATAAAGAAGGACAGCCTCAGGCATCTTTTCCGAATAATAGATATAAATAGGCTCCTCATATCCCAGTTCGTATCCACTGGTAGAAGACAAAGTTCCATTAAAAGAAGTAGTAACGGCATATGGCTTCATTTTTTTCGCAGTTTTATCAGATATACCGGCTTCTTTTGCAAAAGCCTGAAAACCATAATATGCCCCCAGTGTTGTCCAGTGATGATCTGTACGATAATATATATCCTCGTCTTTATGCTCCTGAAGTGTCTTTTTCATATCAACCCAGCGAATCTGTCCATCCAGCTTTTTCTGAATTTCACTCAACAGCCTGTCCTGATTCTCGGTTACAGCAAAAAGCGGAAGTCTATCGCTGAGCACATTGGCGGCATTTGGAACCAGACACATATAAATCGGCATATCCGTATTTTCTTCCTGAAATGAATTAATTGCTTCCAGGTTCTCCCGCATAGCCTTGTTATCCGGCGTCTTGATTTCCTCCAGAAGATAATGATCTCTCCCTTTATATACTCCTCTGGATTCACGCTCTCCTCCAAAGTATGATATTTTGGTCTTTAAAGACATCCAGAAATTTCTTCCGGCAAATTGATCTGATTTATAATCTTCGTAATCCTCCATAAATTTTCCATTTACCACTGTCGCCACCGTAAGCTTCGGTTTCTGCGCCAACGCTCTGTTCTCACTGTTTGAAAATTCTCTGTCAGGCTTTACGATATTTACAATCAAAAATACAGCAAGTGCCAGGATAAATAATAATCCTGCCACCTTGTTCCTCTGATTTTCTCTTTTTCTTTTTCTGCCTCGTTTTTCTTCCATGTTATCCCCTAGAATCTAAAATATAAAAATGGATTATATGTCTCTGTAACTAAAAATGCAATACAAATAAGAAACAGTATGCCATAAGCTACCGTATTCACAAGTACAGCAGCCTTTTTTCCCAGCTGACGCAGGAATCTTTCGTATATCCGATAAAGTCCCGGTGCAGAAGCAAGAATTGCAACAAGCCACATCATCCAGTCAGAAAGGATAAAATATATAGCCTGTCTGTCGATGATCCCATGACCTCCCACACCAAACATAAGTCCCAGATATCTTACTGCCTCCGCCATATTATTTCCTGCGAAAAACACCCATCCGATCATAACCAGCACCATCGTATAGACGTGCCGTAAGAACCCCGGAATACGTTCCAGAACATTGACCAGAAAATATTTCTCGACAAGAAGAAGGATACCATAATACATTCCCCACGCCACAAAGTTCCATGCGGCTCCATGCCATAATCCGGTCAAAAACCACACGATCAGAATATTCCTGATATGACGCGTTGTGTTTACGCGATTACCTCCAAGAGGTATGTACACATATTCTTTAAACCATGTACTCAGTGAAATATGCCATCTTCTCCAGAATTCCGTAATACTGGATGAAATATATGGATAATCAAAGTTCTTCATAAATTCAAATCCGAACATTTTTCCCAATCCGATTGCCATATCTGAATACCCGCCAAAATCGAAATATATCTGGAACGTATATGCCGCAATCCCAACCCATGCAGTCAGCACGGATACTTCCGTAGAGGGTAAACCTGTTATTTTTGTATAAACCATTCCAGCCACATTGGCAAGCAGGATTTTTTTCGCAAGCCCCCGGATAAAATAGACAGTTCCGTCTCCGAATTTCGTCAGGCTGATTTGTCTTTTTTTCAGTTGGTCATTAATATCCTTATACTTAACAATCGGTCCCGCAATCAGCTGAGGAAACATGGTAACGTATACGCCAAAATCCAGAAGATTAGTCTGTACTTTTACCGTCCCCCTGTACACATCAATAATATAGGATAGTGTCTGAAATGTATAAAAAGAAATTCCGATAGGAAGTGCCAGTTCTGTGTATGGAATATGGAAAGGAAGCACAGCGTTCAGGCTATCTATCAGAAATCCATAATACTTAAAAAAGCCCAGAATCATAAGATTGATCGTCACATTAAATATCAAACTCTTCTTTGCCTTACTTCGTTCCTTCAGATTTCTGGCTATATCAAGTCCGGAAACATAATTAAATAATATGGAAAATATCATCAAAAAAATATATACCGGCTCTCCCCATGCATAAAAAATCAAACTGCTGATAAGAAGTACAAGATTTTTCAATTTCCATGGTACAAGATAATATATAAATAATGTAACCGGAAGAAATGTAAATAAAAAAGTGATACTGCTGAATAACATACGTTTATTCTCTCTTTCTACAATGCCTTTCTAAATGCTTCCCGAATCTTCTCTGCATCCGGTGAAATAGCCATCAGAATGTATCTTCCCTTCTGATCAACTACCGACTGATCAAGAAGTTTCATCTGCTCCGTACCATATCCGTCAAAATTATTTTTCTGACGGGAGATCCTGTCCTCAATAGACTCGACTACCTCTGTCATCTGTTCCAGATCATTGGTATGAACCAGTAAAATTTCCTCTGCCCCCATAGCATCTTTTGATGTATAAAGGGTCACCCCATCATAATCCTTATCATAAAAGCCATAATACTTCCGGATCTTCATACTATCCGCTTTTTCCAATCCTTCCAGATCACAGGATCCGAATACTGCACTTTCCACAACATCATAGGCTGTCTGACTGTCAGCATTCATAGCCAGAAGAAGTCCAATATAAACGGCAAACACCAGTACCATTCCGTATTTACAAATATTAATTATATCCAATTCACCTGTGAATTTCTTTTTCATAATTCAGCAACCTCTATCATCCGCTTTGCCCAACTTTCATAATACGCCGGACGGAAATGGATTCCATCTGCCTCGTACATATCTTCTGTGATAAGATCACGGGTATCAATAAATGTGACATTCCCATCTTCCTCGCACATAGCTTTGAGCGCATCATTATACTCCTCATTTTTCTGATACTGTGGCTGCTTTGCTATTGCTTCCTGATTGGCCGGTGTAATACTGGTAATATAAAATTCAGCCTCAGGCAACATTTTCCGCATTTCATCCAGAAACTCCTTATACTCCTGGCTAAAAGAAGCACCTGTTCCATTCGGATCCTCTATATCATTCAGCCCATATGCAAGAAACACTTTTCCCGGATTCAGCTGACTTGCCTTCTCCATTTGCTCCTGAGCATTGCGCAGCATCATTCCAATATCTGCAACTACAACTGATTCATCCAATACCTGATATTCAACCAGTTCATTCGCAATGGAATCTCCCATCACGACACAGCCGCGAAAATGCTCCGGAATAGAGCCTGTATCTATATCTTCATCTGTGCCCTCTTTATCTTTTTTCGGTCTCATAGCCTGAATCTTCGCATCAATCTCCGAAACATCTTTCTTTTCCAGTTCCCGCAAAATCTTCAATCCTTCTGATGTGTCTATGGTTCTCTCATTCATTTTCCTATATATAAAAAAACAGATGATTCCCAGCAGCACAATGCCTGAAATTAATATCAGTCGTTGTTTTCGAACCGACATTTTCCTACTTTTATTCATCAAACCCGTTATTCCTCGCTTACTATATCATACTTTGTTAAGTATACCTTTTTTTACATAAAAAGTCAATTCACCCGCACAATCGCTGCCTGTATATGTTATACTAAACTCAGACTATGTAAAATAACGAAACATGAGGAACACACTATGATCCGCTTAAATATTGACACAAAAAAATGCACCACAGAACTTTTGCTTCGTAATACCTTCGATGAATTTTTTCTTATAGAAGGAACCATTACCACCTTCAACGAATTCCACATTGACGGGTATCTTCATCCGGATTTTTTTGAGGAAAGTCCCGAACGAAAATATTCCCTCTGGAGAGAGGTCCGTGAATACTGTTTTTCGATTATAAAAGGAAAACGAACACCTCTGAATTTTAAATTTATTTTCTCCCTGTCCCCAACTGCAATCAGAAAATTTCTACTGACACAGGATTTGGATTTTCAACCCGAAAATGTACAGGGACTCTACCTCAATCTCCTGTTTGACGGTACTTCCCTCACCTGCATAACCGGTACTTCTCTCACACTTTTCACTTTAGACAAAAGTCTGGAACGCGCCTGGGATAAATGGGTACGGAATTTCTTCGAGGCCCATCAGATTTCCAATAACGACGTATTCTAAAAAATGGTGGTTCCTCAACACGAGGTTCCACCATTTTTGTTTGAATTCTTTATTTTGTCAAAAGCATCATAATATCATTGCTTCTCTTTACAAATGCCGTCATCTCTTCCGGATTCAGAGGCTTATGTGCCAGCATAGCCAGATCATAAAGCTGTTTACAGATCACTCCTGTATGTTCTCCCTCTTTATGCTCAACCACGTACTGAACCAGCGGATGATTTGCATTCAGAATCAGTGTTCCCTGACTTCCGAACATAGACGGATCCATACCTGCCATACCGTACATCTTCATCATTTCCTGCATACGGCGGTTTTCCTCAGACAGTGTAATCATGGAAGCTATATTTTCATCTTTTAATTTTTCAACTTTCACATCCAGCTTCTCATCTCCCAGCTCTTTGCGGAAGATTTCAATCAGGCTGTCTGTAGTAGCCTTGAATGCTTCCTTTTCCTCTTCTGCCACTTCTTCTTTCACAGAATCTGTTACATTGGCATCAATTCTCTGGAAACGCACATTCGGATTGCGCTGCTCAAGCTGCGTGATGAATGGAGAATCAATATTATGAGTCAGGATTACCGCATCCTGTTCATGAGCTTTAAACATATTAATATACTGACTCTGCTGCTGTTCATCTGTTACATAATAAATTGTTGTCTTCAGCTCTTCTACATTATTTTCATCGCCATCGTTATCTGCATCCTTCTGTTCCTTCGGATCAATGACGGTTCCTCCGTTCTCCTCGATACATTCCTTCAAAGTCAGATATTTGTGATCAATATTCTTAAACAGGATATAATCCATCATCTTATCACAGAATTTCTCATCCTTCAGACATCCGAATTTAATAAACGGACTGATATCATCCCAGTATTTCTCATAATTTTCTTTGTCAGTCTTGCACATTCCGCTCAGTTTATCTGCAACCTTTTTAGAAATGTAATCCGCAATCTTGTTGACAAATCCATCGTTCTGAAGTGCACTTCGAGACACATTCAGCGGAAGATCCGGACAGTCAATTACTCCCTTAAGCACCATGAGAAATTCCGGAATAACCTCTTTAATATTATCAGCAATGAAAACCTGATTATTATATAACTTAATTGTTCCCTCAATAGAATCATACTCTGTATTAATTTTCGGGAAATACAGGATACCTTTTAAATTGAACGGATAATCCATATTCAGATGAATCCAGAATAATGGTTCTTTATAATCCATGAATACCTTTCGATAGAACTCAATATAGTCCTCCTTTGTGCATTCATTCGGATGCTTTGTCCAAAGCGGTGCAGTATCATTCAGAGCGACAGGACGCTTATTGATTTTTACCTTATCTCTGGCAGGAGATACTTCTACCATCTCCTTCTCGCCATTTTCATTTTCTTTTTCTTCCATCTTAGCTTCTTCATGAATACGTTCTACAACCACATCATCCTCACGAAGATCTGCCTCGTCGATAGTCTCAAACTCCTGCTCAGCATTTGCTTTGGAAAGGAAAATCGGAACCGGCATAAAGGAACAATATTTTTCCAGCACCTCTCTTGCACGATATTCATTTGCAAATTCCAGACTGTCTTCATTCAGGAACAGCGTAATTTCAGTACCAACACCAGCCTTATCTCCATCGGACATTTCGTATTCTGTACCGCCATCACTTACCCAATGAACCGGTGTTGCACCTTCTTTATAAGAAAGAGTATCGATATGAACTTCGTCTGCAACCATAAAGGCAGAATAAAATCCCAGTCCAAAATGACCGATCATATCGTCCTCTGTTGTCTTATCCTTATACTTTTCCAGAAACTGGGTTGCACCGGAAAATGCAATCTGTGTAATGTATTCTTCTACCTCATCAGCTGTCATACCAAGACCGTTATCAATAAATTTCAGGGTCTTCTCCTCCGGATTAACGATAACCTGAAGTTCCGGCTTATAATCTTCCGGTGCATTGTACTCACCCATCATATCCAGCTTTTTCAGCTTTGTAATAGCATCACATCCGTTAGAAATCATTTCACGGAAGAAAATATCGTGGTCGGAATATACCCATTTTTTAATGATAGGGAAAATATTCTCACTGCTGATTGATAATGAACCTTTTTTTGCTGCCATGTATATCACTCCTTAATTTTATATTATTTGACAACTTTTTTGTGAAATTTTTACTTCTTCACTTGCTAATGAACATGATAATACCCAGAATTTCAAATGTCAATAGAAAATTAGCACTCTTTCAACAAGAGTGCTAACAATTTTCTTAAGAATATAAACTTTTTATAAATTTTTCTCTACTCCACGCTCTTCAAAGACTCTACCATGTCTATTTTTTTCAACTTGAAGTACATTACCCAGTTTACAAAACAGGAAAATCCTATAGTAAATAACATACTGTAAATATAACTGGTTCTATTGATAATTCTTCCAAACATTACAGAATCAACTTCCACTGTCTCAATAATAAACCTGTGCAGCACCGCTCCAAGGCCACAACCAACCACGACTCCGATCAATGTAAGAATAATATTCTCCCTGTACACATAGGCACTGACCTCCTGATCATAAAATCCCAGAACCTTCAGCGTGGCAAGTTCTCTGCGCCGCTCTGTGATATTAATATTATTCAGATTATAGAGCACCACAAAAGCAAGCATACCGGCAGATATAATCAGTACCATAGTAACCAGATTCAGCGTCTTCAGCATATTATTCAACTGCTCTTCAATATCACTGAGATAACTTACATTCAGAACAGCCTCCTCATTCAAAATTCTCTCACCTGTTTCTTCCAGTTTTGTACCTTTATCATCAGAAGCAGTAAAGTATATACAATTTGGTTCAAAATCTCTGCCATAGATTTCCTCGTAAAGATTTTTTGACATATACAGATAGTGGCTCATATAATTTTCGCAGATATGTGCTACTTTTACCTCATGATTACCATTTTCCGTATCCTGTATCTCTAAAGTATCACCGACCTTTACCCCCAGCTTCTTCGCTGATTTTTCATTAAGAATGACTCCCTCATCATCCAGTTCATAAACTTCCCCGGAAATTCTGTCATGGAATTTTACAAAGGAATCTATCTCCTTCATATCCTCCGGTACTGCCTGATACACATTCCATTTAACAGAATCTTTGATCAGCGTCACATTTTTCATATTCATATTCAGAAACGACTCCACTCCTTGATCTGCTTCAAGATCATCCATAAGAGTTTCCCGATCCTCCTCCGAAACATCCTCTTTAAGATAAGCCATACCGTCATATATCTGAATTTCTTTGTACTGAATACCGGCAATCTCAAAGATAGAATCCTTAAGGCCAAATCCCACCAGCATCAATCCCATACAGCCGCCGATTCCAAATATAGTCATAAAAAAACGTTTTTTATAACGGAACATATTCCGAATCGTTGATTTCCAGATAAAACTCAGATGTTTCCATATAAATGTAATCCGTTCCACGAAAACACGTTTTCCTTTTTTCGGTGCAGGCGGACGCATCAGTACCGCAGGCTGCGATGCCAGCTCTCTGTAGCAGGCGATCATAGTCGCTGCCAGAGTACACAAAAGAGCGGCGGCCGTCGCCATCACAGCATAGTCCATATTATATGGAACCTTTATATCCATCATATAGGGGTAAATCGTCCTGCTGTATGCATAGACTATTATATATGGAATTACTTTCTCTCCTATCAGTACGCCAAGTACACTTCCTCCTAATGTAGCCGCAAAAGCATATCCCAGATATTTAGACGCAATAGCGAATTTACCATATCCCAACGCTTTCATGGTTCCTATCTGGGTTCTCTGTTCCTCTACCATACGCGTCATACTGGTAAGACTGATAAGCGCTGCCACAAGGAAAAACAGCACCGGAAACACCTGTCCTATTGCTTTCATTCGATCTGCATTTTCTCCATACCCCATATGTTCCGGAAGGGCACTTCTATCATTTATATACCACTTTGCTTCCGGAATATTCTGAATTTCTTCTACCGCATCCGCAATCTTTGCCTCTCCCTCTGCAATTTCCTTCCAGGCTTCCTGTTCCGCCTCAGCAAGTTCTATTCTCGCATCTGCAAGCTCCGGTTCTTTCGATGCAATCTCAGCTTTCGCTTCTACGAGCTTTCCTTCCTGTGTACGAAGTTCTGCCCACCCGCTGTCAATCTGTGTCTGCCCGTCTGCAATCTGGGCTTCTGCCTCCTTCAGTTGTGTATCAGATGCATCAAGCTGAGCCTTTGCCATAGAAAGATCGGCCCCTGTCTGATCAAGGAGTCCCTTATTTTCTTCTAATTGCTCTTTTACAGCCTCCAATCGAATCCTTGTTTCTTCTAATTCAGCCTCTCCCTCAGCCAACTGCCGTTCATAACCATCCAGTTCTTCCTTCGCATTCGCATATGCAGCCTCTCCCGCATCAAGCTGAACCTTTATTTCTTCTGCCTCTTTTTCTTTTCCCGGAATCTCTTTTATCATATTATAGTATTCCCAGGTTGCATCGAGACTGATTCTCTGCTTCTCCAGTTCTTCCCTTCCCGCCTGAATCACAGTTTCATATTCTGCCTTCTGCTGCCGGAACTTCTCTGCTCCCTGCTGATACTGTGCCATTCCTTCTTCATATGCCGCCACGCCCTGCTGATACTGTGCCAGCCCTTCTTCATATGCTTCCGCCCCCTGCTGATATTGCATTAATCCAGCCTCATACTGCTGTTTGCCGGACTGATACTGTGTTTTTGCAGTATTCAGTTCCTGCTGTTTTTCTGTCAGCGTTATCTTCCCAGAAGCAATCTGGCTCTCACCCTCTGCTATCTGCATTTTTGCATCGCTGATCTGCTTTTCTCCATCCGCTATCTGAACCCTGGCGTCATTAAGCTTTTCCACAGCTTCTTTCTTTCCGTCTTCCAATTTCTTTTTTGCGTCTTCAAGCTCTTCATTTGCTTCTCCAACCAGTGAATCTCTTCGAATCTTTCCACGGGTTTCAGCGATTGCTTCCACATTTTCTATAATTTCTTCTACTTTGTCTTCATAGGGATCACTATAAGCCTGAAGTTCCTCTGTATCTTCTGTACGTATGTATATTTCTGTAAAAACATCCGTATGAAATGCCGATTCTTCCACCATCACAAATCCACTGACACTTCCGGTTCCTATCATGGAACTGCCACGATTCAGAGAAATATAGCAGGGACTGCTGCCGATTCCCACTACTTTCAGCTTATCTGTCCGAAGAGTATCCGTAATCGGTGTATCGTTTCCTGACTCTACCCAGATAACATCACCAATCTTATAGTTCGTTCTGGCATCCACCAGACACTCATCCTTTTTCTCCGGCAAACGACCTTTCAATATCTCAACTGTATTCATATCATCTGTCAGCGAAGCGATATGCAACACCTTCTGGTTGGCATCATCCCTGCAAAGTACATCTACACTGTATGCTCCCACAGCCTGCTCCACCCCATCTGCCTGCGCAATCGATTTTATATCATCTTCTGTAACTCCAAGGGTACTGACTGCCCGAATATCCATAAGATTCAGCCGGTCAAAATAAGAATCTCCCGTCAGCAACATATCCGGCTGAGCAGAACGAATTCCAGAAAAGAACGCAACGCCAAGAGCTACTATGAAAAAGATAGACATAAACCGACCCATGCTTCGACGGATTTCCATATAAAAATCTTTTCGCATTGCCTTTTTATGCATAACTCTTATCCACCTCTCTCATAATAATTATCGTTAACTCATATTATAGCATTTTGCCGGATGGTTGTCCTCTCACTTCAGGCAAGTTTATAAGAATTTAAGAAAGATAGGGGACGGTTCTCTGTCCGGGATCAACCGGACAAAGAACCGTCCCCTATCTTTACTTCAGCATCTCGCGCAGCATCTGGTTAACCATTCCCGGATTTGCTTTTCCTTTCATTGCTTTCATTGTCTGTCCCACCAATGCACCGAGAGCTTTCTCCTTTCCGCCGCGGTAATCAGCTACCGCCTGCGGGTTATCTTCAATTACTTTTTTAAGTACTTCTTGAAGAGCTCCCGTATCATTGACGGTTTTTAATCCATGCTCTTCCACATATTTATCCGGATCAATATCTTCATCAAATATCTTTTCAAACACCTCTTTTGCCACAGAGCTGTTGATAGTACCTGCCTCTGTAAGAGCAATCAGTTTCGCAAGATTTTCCGGTGAGAATGACAGTTTCTCCGGCTCCATGTCGCGATCCTTCAGGAGCCTGAGCGTCTCTACCATCAGCCAGTTGGATACTTTCTTCGGTTTGCCGCAGATAGCAGTAGTAGCTTCAAAAATATCTGCCAACTTCTTGGAACCGGTAATAATCTCCGCATCATACTGGGGAATGTCAAATTCTTTCTTGTAACGTTCCAGTTTTTCTGTGCGGAATTCCGGCTGTCTTGCACGGATTTCTTCGATCCATTCATCACTGATCACTATCGGCACCAGATCCGGTTCCGGGAAATACCGGTAATCCTGAGCATCCTCTTTGGAACGCATCGCATGGGAAGATTCCTTATTATCATCCCATCGTCTGGTCTCCTGTATCACCGGTCTGCCCGCTTCAAGCAGATCTATCTGTCTCTGACGTTCTCCCTCAATAGCATGGGTAATCGCTTTAAAAGAGTTCAGATTCTTCATCTCTGTTCTGGTTCCGAACTTCTCCGTTCCTGCTTCTCTGACAGAAAGATTCACGTCTGCTCTCATAGAGCCCTCCTGTAATTTACAGTCAGAAGCTCCCAGATACTGAATAATCAGTCTCAGTTTTTCCAGATAGGCAATTACCTCTTCCGCAGAACGCATATCCGGCTCAGATACAATTTCCACCAATGGCACACCACTTCGATTATAATCTACAAGAGAAGTGTCATCCCATTCATCATGAATAAGCTTGCCTGCATCTTCTTCCATATGCATCTCATGGATACGGATCTTCTTTTTCCGATCTCCCACTTCGATTTCCACATATCCATTTCTGGCAATCGGAAGATATAGCTGAGAAATCTGATAGTTCTGCGGATTGTCCGGATAAAAATAATTCTTTCGGTCGAACTTGCATACCCTGGTAATCTCACAATTGGTCGCAAGACCGATAGCTGCTGCATACTCTACCACCTGCTTATTCAGAACCGGAAGAGATCCCGGCATTCCCGTACAAACCGGACAGGTATGAGTATTAGGTGCTCCACCGAACTCTGTACTGCAGGAACAGAAAATCTTTGTTTTGGTAGCCAGTTCCACATGAACTTCCAGACCAATGACTGTCTCATACTGTTTTGCCATAATTATCTGTCTCCTTTCTGCTGTCCGTCTTCTTTGCATGTTTTCACAATATCCGGTCTTTCATATTTTCTGCTCTGTTCAAATGCATATGCCGCACGAATAATAGTTTTTTCCTTAAAGCAGTCTCCAATCAGCTGCATACCTATTGGAAGACCTTTGGAATCTCTTCCCGCAGGAACTGTAATACCCGGAAGACCTGCCAGATTCACGGCAACCGTATAGATATCACCCAAATACATCTTCAGAGGGTCACTTAAACTTTTACCAAGCTCCGGAGCTGTCGTCGGCGCTGCCGGACTCAGGATAATATCATAAGAAGCAAATGCCTTATCAAATGCCTGTTTAATCAGAGCCTTTGTGCGAAGCGCTTTCAAGTAGTAAGCATCATAATATCCGGAACTTAAGACAAAGGATCCCAGCATAATTCTTCGTTTTACCTCTGCTCCAAAGCCCTCTGAACGGGATTTTTTATACATATTATGAAGCCCCTCGTATTCTTCTGTCCGGTATCCGTATTTCACACCGTCAAACCGGGACAGATTGGAACTTGCCTCAGCAGAAGCAATCACGTAATATGCCGGAATTGCATATTCTACCAGGCTCAGATCAAATTCCTCCACAATGGCACCTTTATCTTCCAGTACCTTTGCGGCTTTCATCAAAGTCTCCTTTACTTCCGGATCCAGCCCTTTTCCAAAATAATCTCTTGGGATTCCAATTTTTAATCCCTTCACATCATCCACCAGCGCACTTGTAAAATCATAGTCCTTTCGCTCAATTGAAGTGCTGTCTTTACTGTCATGGGAAGCAATAGCTTCCAGTACAGTCGCACAGTCTGTCACATCCTTTGCAATCGGTCCGATCTGATCCAAAGAAGAACCGTAAGCAATCAGTCCATAACGGGATACTGTTCCGTAAGTAGGCTTTATACCAACCACGCCGCAGAAAGAACTGGGCTGACGGATAGAACCGCCGGTATCAGACCCCAAAGCGTAAAAGCACTCTTCTGCTGCCACAGCCGCACAGGAACCGCCGGAAGAACCACCCGGTACATGTTCCAGATTCCAGGGGTTTCTGGTCACTCCATAATAGGATGTCTCTGTCGTACTTCCCATGGCAAATTCATCCATGTTCGTCTTTCCTAAAATAACTGCTCCTGCCTTCTCCAGATTCAGAACTGCTTCAGCCGTAAAGGTTGGCTTGAAATTAGAAAGAATCTTTGAACTGCAGGTCGTCAGCATATCTTTAGTACACATATTATCCTTAATAGCCACCGGAACACCTGCAAGAGGACCGGTCAGTGTACCACTATCAATAAGCTCCTGTACTTCTTTTGCGCGCTTCAGCGCTCCTTCCCGGTCAACCGTTACATAGCTGTGTACCTTGTCTTCCACTCTGTCAATCTGTTCCAGCGCCGCCTCCACAGCTTCTACCACTGAGATTTCTTTTGCTTTTATTCTTTTTCCAATCTCTACTGCTGTCAAACTCATGATATCCATTCTGCCGCGCCTCCTATCCAATCGTCTTCGGTACTTTAAAGCTCTGATCCTTCTGAAGCGGTGCATTGGCAAGGGTATCCGCACTGCCATCGCCGTTCTTCACCACATCCTCACGGAAAACATTCTGAACCGGGAAAACATGAGACATTGGTTCGATTCCTTCCGTATCCAGTTCATTTAAAGTATCAATGTAATCAAGCATCTTTTCCATATCTTCTCTGGCACTTTCCTTCTCTTCTCCGGATAATTCCAGTTTTGCAAGAATGCCTACATATTCAATCGTCTCATCTGATATTTTGTTCGCCATGATAAATCCTCCTCTGCTATGGTTCCAGTCTGCTCAGGTCTCTTGGGAAAAGCGTAGTCTCACGCACATTGTCCTCACCCACAAGCTTCATGGTAAGCCGCTCAAGACCGATTCCCAGACCTCCGTGAGGCGGCATGCCATGTTTGAATGTATCCAGATAATGCGTCAGCCCCTCCGTTTCCATACCTCGTGCTTCCAGTTTATCACACAACATCTGATAATCGTGAATACGCTGTCCTCCGGTAGTGATCTCCATTCCTTTATACAAAAGGTCAAAACTCAGAGTATATCTTGTGTCTTCCGGATCATCCATTGCATAAAATGGTCTCTTTTTAGACGGATAGTGAGTAACAAATACAAAATCACTGTCCCACTCCTCTTTTGCATACTGACTGATCAGCTGCTCCTCTTCCGGTTCCAGATCAAACGGATTCTTTATTCTTCGCTCGTACTTTTCTGACACCTTCTGCTTAATTTCATCAAAACGTACTGCAGGAATCTTCTCTACGTTAGGAAGTGTAATATTCAGGACTTTCAATTCTCTCTGATAGTCTTTTGCAAGTAACGCTGTCATATATTGCAGAAATCCGGTTTCCATCGCCATGATATCTTCAAAGCCGTCAATATATCCCATTTCAAAGTCCAGACTGGTATATTCATTCAAATGTCTCTTTGTATTATGCTTTTCAGCCCGGAAAACCGGTGCCGTTTCAAATACCCTGTCATACACTCCAACCATCATCTGTTTATACAACTGCGGACTCTGCTGAAGAATTGCCGGTCTGTGAAAATATTCCAGACGGAACAGGTTCGCCCCTCCCTCAGCACTTCTGGCACCAATCTTTGGTGTATGGATCTCTGTAAATCCCTGTTCATACAGGAAATCTCTGAATGCTCTCGTAATTCCTTCCTGAATTTTAAATTTTGCACGCTCCCGGATATTGCGCAATGCGATAGAACGATAGTTTAACTTCGCATCCAGTGAAGTATTCAGTTTCCATTTTGAAATGGCAAGAGGCATCATCTCTGAAGCCGGCTCACTCAGAATCCGAACGCTTTCCATGCGTATCTCAATGCCGTTCGGCGCTTTTTCATTCTGCTCCAGAATTCCCTCTGCCTCAATTGTATCTGCTTCTCTCACATCCTTCAGAGAAAAACCGGAAACGCCTTCTTCATATACTCCCTGAAGCAGCCCCTCCCTTTTACGGAGGATGATAAATGCCACATTTCCCATATGACGAATCGTATGCACTGCTCCGTTGACCTTTACCTTCTGCCCGATTCTTTCTGCCTGCATAAGTTCGCTGATTTCCAATGTGTCTTTTTTGTTGATTCCTGTTAAAAATTCCATGTCTGTACTCCTTCCTTCGTGTCCGGAGATCTTCAGCAATAAAAAACGCCCCGGAACACGTAACTACGTATTCCGGGACGGATATCATCTGAATCCGCGGTACCACCCGCCTTGAATCCTGAAAAAGGATTCCTCTCTCATATGCTTAACGCGCACCCACGTACTGACCTACTGCTGTTTCAATCAGTCTGCTCCCAAGTGTTCCCATATCTCCCATTCCTCAAAAGATGCTCTCAGTCGGTGACATCTTATTCCTGTCAAGTTCCAGGGATTAGAGTCTTGTTCATCGCTTTAATTTACTAAAATTTGGTTTTTATACTAACACAGGTTTTCCAATATTGCAAGATTTAATTATAAAAAATTCATTTTTATTTTCATATTTCCAGGATTTACATTCGGCATAATTCTTCCATCGCATCATGTACAACTGCATTATCTCTCTCATCTACCACAGCAATAATTGTGTCACTGGGCAGAAGCAACGTGCGTCCACGGGGAATAATCTCTTCCTCACCCCTTTTGACCGCTATTAGAAGACAGTGTTCCGGCCATTCCACCTCACTGATCCGTTTTCCTGCAGCTGTTGATCCATGCATGATCACAAAAGAAGATAAAACCTTCTGTCCGGACTCTTCCGACACGGGTACTCCCCTTTTCTTCAACAGACGATCGAGAAGACTTTCATAAATAGGTTTGGATCGTAAAAGTGTTGCAACGATATAGGCAATAATTGAGACCAGAGACAATGACATCATATGTTCCACCGAACCGGTCATTTCAAAAATCAAAATAATACCGGTAAGAGGTGCCCTTACAATAGCTGTAAAATATCCCGCCATGGCAAGAAGAACAAAGTTATTCACATACATAGAATCCAGTCCAAGATACATAACTCCCGCTGTTCCGAATGTGCCTCCGATAAATCCTCCCAGCACCAGAAGCGGAAAGAAAATTCCTCCCGGAGCACCGGATCCAAAGCAAATCCCGGAAAAAATAAATTTTGCCACCAATATAAAAATCAGAGACTTTAACATTACATCTTCATGCGTCACCCATTCGATCAATGCATGTCCACTTCCCAAAAGCTCAGGTTTAACAAATCCCAGTACACCGGCACAGAAAAACGGTATCATCAGCTTCACAGTTGTTGAAGCTCCTTTCATATGATTGTAAAGAGACTGCATTTTCAAAGTAAACCAATTATAGAAGGCCCCCAGGACTCCCAGAACGATTCCCAGCAGAATAATCAACCAATAATATTCCTGCGGAAGTTCACGGACAATATCAAACTGAAACACGGAATCCACACCCAGTACTGCCGAACTCAGGAAATCTGCTGTGAGAGATGCAGACATGACCGATACCAGTACAGATACGGAAAAATTCTTATGTACTTCCTCCAGAGAAAACATAACCCCTGCAAGCGGTGCATGAAAAGCTGCCGAAAGCCCTGCACTTGCTCCGCAGGTAAGCAAAAATTTCTCTTCCGTTTTCCCCCGGTCTAAGCCCTTGGATACACCTTTTCCAACCATAGCTCCCAGTTGAATGGACGGACCTTCTCTTCCCAAAGAAAGACCCCCAAGAAGACACAAAAACCCACCTGCAAATTTGGCCGGCAGAACTTTCCACCATACCTGATCCAGTTTACCGGTCATCTCTCCTTCCAGCTGAGGGATACCACTTCCTGATATCAACGGCTCATAATCTACTAATTTTGCCACCAGCACTGCAAGAAATGCCAGAATGACAAACCATCCCACTATTCGAACCGGTGACTCCCCTGCAACGTCCAGAATCATTTGAAGCCATTTCCCCGCATACTCTAAAAAAATCCGGTAAAGAAGTACCACTAATCCTGCAATTCCTCCGACAAGAATTCCTTCTCCAATTAAAACAACCTGAAATCTCTCAGCACGTCTCAATGTGCTGGATATACTTTTTTTCATAACTGTCCTTCTCCCATTATCTTTTCATCCAGTATATAAGTATATACCCATCCTGGTAGTTGACACAAGCCAAATATACCTGTAATATTTTATCATAACATACGAATTATTTTCACTACAAAAGAACAGGAGATACATATGAGTACACAACACCATCAAAACCAGCAGAGGCGCCGGAACATCAAAAAAAGAAAACGTTCCCGTCGTCGCAGAGCTCTGCTTTACAGACGTCTGATCATAGGCGGATTTGCAATCATTATTGTTCTGGTACTTTCACTACTGATCAGTCATGCATTCAAGGGAAAAAAAGATTCTGCGGACAAAGAAACAAAAGAGGTTTCCTCCGTAACAGTTAAGAATGAAACAGACAAAGAAGAAACGGAAAAAGCAAAAGAAGCTACTGCTACCATATTAACGGCCGGTGACATTATAGTCCATAAGCCTTTTCTGACCTCCTCCCAATATTTGAAATCTGACGGAACTTATGATTATAATTCCATTTTCACTTATGTTAAAGATGATTATGAGGCAGCTGATTTCACGGTTACAACTGTTGAGGGAGCATTGACGGAAGGAAATTATAGTGGTTACCCCATGTTCTGCTCACCGGACTCTGTTGCCACCACACTTTCCAACAATGGAGTAGATATGTGTCTGCTAGCCAACAATCATATTTATGATAATTTTGATGACGGTCTTCAGCGCACAATGGATGTCATGACAGCCAATTCCCTTCTTTACACAGGATTAAGGAAAACCACCGCAGACAAACCTTATCTGATTCAGGAAATCAACGGCATCAAGGTTGGATTTTTTAATTATGTATTTGAGACAGAACGGGTAAATGGTCAGAAGACAATCAATGGTATTGCCGTAAGCGATGAGAGTTCTGAGCTGATCAATTCCTTCAATTCTCAGGATCTGGACTCTTTCTATGAGAAGATTGAAACCGGACTGAGCGAAATGAAAGAAGAAGACGTAGAATTTACCATCGTATATATGCATTGGGGAATCGAATATCAGACCACAGAATCTGCTGAACAGGATACCATGGCACAGAAATTATGCGATCTGGGCGTTGATGCACTGATTGGCAGCCATCCCCACGTAATTCAGCCTGTAGATCTTCTGACAAGCTCTGACGGAGCTCACCAGATGCTTTGTGCATATGCAATTGGAAACCTTCTGTCCAATCAAAGAACAGAATATATGGACGGGCTTGCTTATGGACACACAGAAGACGGTGTCATGCTTGAACTCACGATTCAACGCGATGACGAAGGCAAGATTTCTATAACTAAAGCAGATTTCACTCCGACCTGGGTAGCTTATTTTACCAACAACGATCCTGAGTATTATATTTTACCGGTAAATGAACCGGAGAAACTACCGGAAACCACCGGAATGGATGTTACTGCAGATGCAAAAGAATCTCTGGAACGCACAAATGCAATTATCGGAGCAGGCGTTCAAAAAGTACAAAATGCTCTGCCAATTCTGGAAAATCAATAATGAGCCTGTTAACGGGTATACCTGATGAGAGATAACTCCCGCCTCTTTAGGAGACGGGTAGGAAATGAATATCGGTGTACCCGTTTTTTCTTCAGTAGCTCCCTTCTTCTACCTCTCCAGCTCACGGGAGGCATAATACACAATTCCCAGACACAGTAACCACAATAACATATAGATGCTTCCCGGTAATGTAGTCTCTGTAAATCCATATACAAAAGATACAAGAAACATCAGAATCAATCCTACAGCCAGACAGCAGATTATACACATTTTTTTCAACATAAAAAACACCCCTTTTCCTATAGTCTAAATATAGCAAAAGAGGTGTCCCGAAAAACGGACTCTTATTCATCATCGTCATCATCCAAAAGTCGTCTGGCACGTTCAACCTCAGCCTCCATGGATGTTGTAGCACGGAATTCATCCGCATAATCCTTTTCTTTCTTCCCTATCTCTCTTGATCGCATCATAAACTGAACCCCAACGCCAAGCACAGCCAAAATCAGAGTAATAATAAGCCGTACGATCAGATTATCGTCCATTCCCAGCAAAGTCACAGCATTAACCCCAATTGAAATTGCACCACTTAATGAAGAAATAATAATGACAAATGGTTCAAATACAAACATAGTCACAATTGCTGCAATCAATCCCAGCGCCAGACAAATCACCGCAAAAAGCATCTGCTTTATATCCAGAAAACTTCCTGCAACAAAAACCACTGAAGAAAAACTCCAGAAAAAAATGCCTATCTTATAGAATATTCCCATGAGGATTGCCGCCACTACTGCACAGCCTAAAATCACACCTGCAAGAGCCATACCTGACAATCCTGCAATTACTGCTGCAACTGCTCCTATAATCGCACCCATTGTCAACCCTGTCAAAGCAGCCAGGACTCGTTTCAGCTTCAGACCAAAAAAACATAGAACCGCCGCAATCACAATAGAAACAATAGCTGCAATCATCATCTGTCCATCTGAAATCCGAATCTGACTAATATCGGCATTCGCCAGCTCATTCATTATAGTCATTAATTCATCCATAACTTTTCTCCTTTGTTTCAATATTCTACCGTTTACCTTATTATATCAGAAAACCCTGTATATGCAAAGAATCAAATACATATAATAATCAATTATCAAAACAAGTAGAGATGAGTATCAATATTATTTCAACCGATACTCATCTCTACTTTGATGAATCAATCATTCTTTTTACCTCTTCTTTTCCGCCTGCCGGCTAATTTTTGTACCTCTTATACTTCTTCCTTTCTTCTGGTAATCGTCCTTCCCACATGAACTTCACGGTACTTCATATTCTCATATGTTTCCTGCTACTTTGCTTTCCGGATTTTCCCTTCCTCAAAATTCCAAAAATAAGAGTTAAATAAAATCTACGCTTTTGGTGGTCCGTACCTTCCTTTCTTGTTTTTTATTTATATTTCTTTCCTTCTTTTCTATGTCTATATATTATCACCCAAGTTTGTATTTGTCAATATATTTTTATATTATTTTTTTATTTTCTGATTTTTTAATTTTTTATAACAAAATGCATTTTAACATCACACTTTCATCTCAAAAACACAGTTTTTTAGATTGTCAAAAAAAAGAGGATCCGAACTTCCGGATCCTCAAACTTATTTTTTAGAACAATGCAACTGCCCCGGAATCTTTTCCGTTTACAACATAGTAAACTGCATTCTCTTCCGGCTTTATGTACAACTCTACAGTCTTGATATCTCCGACCTTATTACCTGAAGCAGATTTTGTCCATGCTTTCTTTACGTTTGCAATAATAGTCTTTTCCTCAACCTGCTGTCCGTAATACTGAACAACGGCATTTACCTTCATCTCTTTTTTTGCTGTAGTCTTCTTTGCTGTAGTAGTTTTCTTCGCTGCAGTCTTCTTTGTTGCTGCTGCTTTCTTTGCAGGCTCTGCCTTCTTTGCAGGTTCTGCAATTACATTCACCGGCTCTGCATTCACCGCAACTGTATTATTTGTCTTAGTTTCTGTTTTTGTAGCCATATTCATTCCTCCTACTTTTTAAGCCTAATCCCTCTTTCGTAGTCAAAACATTTTTTGCGTCGCCGTTTATTATAGCATATATTCCAAAAAATGCAAATTTTCTTTTTCGACAGGCTTAAAAGGCCCAAAAACAGGGTAACATAAGGACATGAAAATCACTGGCTTTTATCGTTCAGATTCTAATTTCCGGTTGGTATATATGGTCTGATTACAGCCGCCACATTACTGATTGGCATCGTCTGCAGCCATACTCTTCCGGGTCCGCTTATCACGGTATTGAAAAGTCCCTCTCCCCCAAACAGGGCATTCTTCACACCCGGTACACTCTGAATCTCCATTTTACAGGTTGCATCCATAGCCGCAAGATGTCCTGTATCTACGACAATCTGCTGACCGGCTTTCAGTTCATACTCTACCACATGACCGTCAAATTCTGCAAAAACGGTTCCCTGTCCGCTGAATCTCTGCATAATAAAGCCTTCACCGCCAAACAGGCCGGAAGAAAACTTTTTATTAAAGAACATGGAAATCTGAACGCCTTCCTCTCCTGCCAGAAAAGCACATTTCTGGAAAATCATATCATGCCCCGGTTTAATCTCAAATGCTTCAATTGAACCCGGGAAACTGGATGCAAATGCAATCAGACCGTTTCCACCCTGGGCTGTATAAATGTTCTGAAACATCTTTTCTCCTGCCAGCATCCGTCCAAACGCCTTCCCAAGTCCGCCGCCTGTTGTCGTCTCCATTTTCATATTTGGAGACATCCACGCCATACTTCCGCCTTCTGTTATCATCTTTTCTCCATTTTCCAATCGGCAGATTACAACCGGTAATGTCTCACCCTTAATTTCGTACTGCATATTTGTACCTCCTCAATTACTGTTTGACTACTGATATTCATTTTAATCAGTATAACACAGTCTGTGTAACAAAACTGCAACAGAATATACTTCAGAACTATAACTGTTCAATCAGATTGACTGTTTTCTGATATGCGTCCGCTATTTTCTGGAAATCTACCTTTATTTTCTCATCATCATAGGTATCCCTCACACCTGGTCTTACATATTCCACCAATTCAACCACGGCATTAACCAGGGGAGTCAATTCCAGATTCATGGACATACCCTTCAGGGTGTGTCCTGTCGCAAATATCTTTTCATAATCCATAGTCTCTACTGCCTGACACATCAGGGAAAAATTATCATCCTTCAAAAAAAGCAGAAGGTACTTTTTAATCCGGTCATCCTTGCGAAGACGTCCAATAATAACATTATAATCAGCACCGAGTGCCTCGTAAAAATCTTTTACTTCCATTCCTTTTTATCCTTTCGCTAATTACTCTCTTCCATCAAAACAGTATGTACATACTTTACATGGCTCAATGCCAATAGACTCAATGAGATCATCCAGGCGATGATATCTGAGTGTAGTAAAATTCTGTTGTTTACGGATGGCTTCAATCATCTCCGCATAGCGACAGCTGCATGGGTTTGCATACTCCTCCAGCACTTCTTTCGGACAGTTGTCTCCTTCCCGTTCTTTGATCACTCTTCTTGTGATCAGATCAAGTTCTGATTTGGAACGTGAGAAGTTCAGGTACTTACATCCATACAGGAGCGGTGGGCATGCCGGACGTACATGCACTTCCTTTGCCCCACTCTGATATAAGAATTCTGTAGTCTCACGAAGCTGTGTTCCGCGAACAATAGAATCATCAATAAGAAGCAGCTTCTTATTCTCAATCAGTGCCTGTACCGGAATCAGCTTCATACGGGCAATCAGATTTCTCTGACTCTGATTGGTCGGCATAAAAGAACGCGGCCAGGTTGGCGTATACTTAATAAATGGTCTTGCATAAGGAATGCCGGATTCATTGGCATATCCGATTGCATGCGCAATACCGGAATCCGGAACACCTGCAACTACATCCGGGTGAACAGTGTCTGCATCACGCTTTGCCAGCATACTTCCACATTTATAACGCATCTCTTCTACATTTACTCCTTCATAAGAAGAAGTCGGATAACCGTAATATACCCACAGGAAGGAGCATATCTTCATCTCTTCCCGTGCAGGGCTGACAATTTCTACAGCCTCCGGTGTAACGAAAGCGATCTCTCCGGGTCCTAATTCTTTATAATCTACATATCCGAGATTAATATAGGCAAAGCTCTCGAAAGAAACACAAAAAGCATCTGTCTTCCTTCCGATTACCAGTGGAGTTCTTCCATACCGGTCTCTCGCCGCATAGATTCCCTCTTCCGTCATAAGCAAAAGAGTCATGGAACCGTCAATAATATCCTGCACATATCGAATACCCTCTACAATTGTATCTTTCTTACAAATGAGAGATGCAACCAGCTCTGTTGCATTGATTCGTCCGTTGGTCATCTCCTGAAAATGGGTATTGCCATTGGCATACACTTCTTTTAAAAGCTCGTCCTCATTGTTAATCTTTCCTACCGTTGTAATGGCAAAGCTGCCAAGATGAGACTGAATCAGTAAAGGCTGCGGTTCAAAATCAGAAATACATCCAATTCCCAGATTTCCTTTCATCTCGTTAACATCTTTATCAAATTTCGTTCTGAATGGTGAATTTTCAATATTATGAATCGCTCTGGAAAAGCCAGCCTCCCCATGGGTTGCCATACCCCCTCTTCTGGTTCCAAGATGAGAATGGTAATCTACTCCATAAAATAATTCAAGTGTACAGTCTGTCTTGGATGCTACCCCAAAAAATCCTCCCATGTCTTTATCTCCTTCTGTTTTTATTTGTATTAATCATACTTTTCGTTTCAGTTTCTTCCTATTTCATCTTATCCCAAGCCCGTTTCTGCGTCAACGGATAAATATAATTATTTTCAGCTCAGCAGCCATCTGACATGACTTCCTTTCTTTGTTCTGGTCACCAGAAGCTTGCGTTCTATACTTTCCTTCAGTTCCTCCACATGAGAGATAATCCCTATCATCCTGTCTCCACCGGCAAGCTCACTTAAGATTCCGATGGCCTGCTCTCTGGAATACTCGTCAAGAGATCCAAATCCCTCATCTACAAACATCGTTTTCAACTGAATTCCCCCGGCTCTGTTCTGAATCACATCAGCGAGCCCCAGAGCCATTGAGAGCGCCGCCATGAAAGATTCTCCTCCGGAAAGGGTTTTGACATCCCGCACTGTTCCGGTAACCACACTATAAACATCCAGATCCAGTCCCGCACTTCCTCTGCTGCCCAAATCCTCCATAGAACGGCACCGAAGTACAAACTGATTATCTGTCATCCTTATAAGGCGCTGATTCGCACACTGAATTACCTGACGAAAATACTGCCTCTGTACATATGCTTCAAAATCTATCTTTGCACTTCCCGAAAGGGTACCGTTAGCTGTCGCACTCAGATTCTGCAGGACGGCATATCGTTGTCTGAGATCCTTATTTTTTCCAAGAATACGTTTCAAATTCTCCTGAACCGTCCGATTATTCTCTCCCTGACGATACAGTTGTTTCTGCCTTTCATCCAGTTCTGCTTTTTTCTGTCGAAGCATCTTTTTTTCCTGTTCGAGAGAATCGGTCTCTATCCTCTGTCTGCCCTGTGTTTCCGCACTGTAACGCTCCACATCTGCTTTTGCAAGAATTTCTTCTTCCCGGTACTTCACGCACCACTGTTTCTCCACTTCCTGCTCTTCCTCTGTCATTTCAGAGGCCCGATAGGATTCTACAGATTCAAAGCCTTCATCTTTCCAAGCCTGCAAAAATACCCGGCAAGCCTCTTCTTTTCTGTCCGTCCACTCTTTTAACTGTTCCTGCAGACTTTTTCGCTCACCTGTACGGACATGAATGGATTCAGAAAGCTTTCGCAATTCTTCCTCTGCTTTTGCAGCCGATGGTTTTCCTTTCACAGTATCCACCATCTTCTGACAGCGGTCATGCTCCTTCCTTTGAAATATCAACATTTCCTCTATATTCTCTGTCAAAGCAGGTTCATCCAATTTAAAATCCTCACCCACATTCTGTTTTCCATCACGCACAAGCACTTCCTCAAACACCCGAAATTCCTGCTGCCTCTGCACAAATTTTTCCTGCAGTCTGTCCTTTTTCTTCTCCATTTCATCCCGTCTGCTTCTTGCGTCCCTGACATCTTGCTGACTGGGTGCTGTCTTCGAAGCCGCAGACGGAGCCGGATGATGAGTGGAGCCACAGACCGGACAGGGCATTCCTTCCCGAAGTGCACCCGCCAGAACTCCAGCCTGCGCCGCCAGGAAAGCATCATTCATCTTCTGATATTCCTGGCCGGCAAGCAGATACTGCCGTTCTGCCTCTCTGAGAGCCTCACAGGCTTTTTGCTGCTCCCGCTCCATGGCACTTAAGGTTTTCATCCGCCTACGGATATCCTCAAGACATTTCATAGTCTCTGATAATTCATTTAGTCTGGTTTGCGCTTCCTCTGCCTTACGAATATTGTCAAGAAGCTGTTCCCCGGACACTCTTTCCGCATTTTTCTTCTCAATCCATTTATCAAGATCAGCAATTTCTTTCTCAAGACGTACAATCACTGTCGAAGCGTTCTTCAGCTCCCGCTCTTGAATCCTCACACGTTCTGCACTTGCCGCACGTTTTAATCTGTCTTCCTTTTTCCTCAGAACGCTCCTGCTTTCCTCTATTTTCCTTATCTTTTCCTGCGCCTGTCCCAGCAAATCAAACAATCGGTTATTTGACTCAGCAAGAGTAATCCTGTTGTTCACTTCCTCCAGAATCTTTTCTGTATCCTGCCCTTCTTTCCCGCACTCGCGCTCCCGTCTGCCAATTTCCCGATTCATTTTCCCAATGATACTCAGACGTTCTTCTATACCGACAGCTTCTTCCATCAGATTCTCATAGTTTACATTTTCCGAATAAATCAGGTGGGACAGTTCCTGAGCCGCCGACTTCTCTCCGTCAGCCAGTTCACCATACAGAGCTTTTACCTTCTCCCGAAGATTTTTCTGAATATCCGCAAAAATACGTGTGTCGAAAATCCGGGAAAATATCTCCTTTCGTTCATCGGATTTTGCATGAAGAAGGCGAAGAAATTCCCCCTGAGCAATCATCACTGTCTGCGTAAACTGGGCTGCATCCAATCCGATAATCTCAACAATTTTTCGGTTCGTTTCCTGTTTTTTCCCCATATATTCCGTTCCATCCGGAAGGAATAATGTCACGCGGGATTTCTCTATTGTTTTCTTTGGATTTCCATCCTTATCCCGGCGTTTGCTCTCACGTTCATACTCCGGATTGCGAAGTATTCTGTAATTTTTGCCTTTATATTCAAATTCCAGTTCCACGTAAGTCTCCGTCTGAAGGCTGGCATACTGGCTTCGCATCATATTACCGTCACGTTTTCCTCCGCTGGTCTGGTCATAAAGCGCATACATAATTGCATCGAATATTGTGGTCTTCCCTGCTCCGGTATCTCCGGTAATCAGGAATACTCCGCCCACATCTTCAAAATCTATGGTCTCCACTCCCGCATAGGAACCAAACGCAGACATGGTCAGTTTTATTGGTCTCATACCTGTTCCTCCAGTATCTTACGTTCTTCTTCATTCATTTCTCTGCCCTGTATCTCCCGGAAAAAATGAGCAAAAGCTTCCACAGGATCCGTGATATCCGGAAACACTTCCATCTCCTCCAGGGTATTTCTGGTTCTGGTATTATCTACTCTTACTTCCAGAAGATAAGGAAAGACTTCCTCCAGCCTCTCCCTCATATGATAAGGCTCTATCTCATCAGTAACGGTTACACTGACATAATTTTCCTTTTCTTCCGGCGCACATCCCAGTACCTCTTCCAAGTTTCCTTTAAGCCGACGAATTTTTCTTAAAGGATGAAGAGGAATATGATGTACCTTCGGAGTCTCTCCTTTTTTTCCAAGCTCCACCATAACCAGAGTCTTCTCGTCCTCTGCCTCCTGTACCGAATACGGAAGAAGTGTACCACAGTAACTGCCACAGCCTATACTCTGCGACCGGTGGATATGCCCAAGCGCAGCATAATCAAATGCTTCCAGCACTGCCGTGTCCACATTATCCAGTCCGCCCACAATAATTGACTCCGAATCACTGCGCTTTGGCTCTTTTCCCCCGGATGTATAAAACTGATGGCTGACAATAACATTTCTCTCATCCACAGAAATCTTTTCCCGCTCCAAAAGGGCTCTCACCGTTTCTTCCACACTCGCGGTTTCCATGAAATGACGAACATACCCTGGTTTTACAAATGGGAGCAAATAAAAATTCACATTTCCCCACTCATCTTTCAGCGCAATTTTTTTTAATCTCTCCTCTGGTGAGGAAGGGGGCATTCCTGCAATATGAATCTGATGACGGTCAAGGATAGAACTGGCATACTCCAGCCTCTGGGCAGAATCATGATTTCCCGCGATTATCAAAACCGGAATCGCCGGATCCATATCTGAAATCTCTGTGAGAAACCGGTTAAAAATACTCACCGCCACTGCAGATGGCACAGATTTATCATAAATATCTCCCGCAATCACAATTACATCCGGCCGATATTCCCTCGCTGCTTCCACCACCTGTGAAAGTATCCTTTCCTGATCCTCTTTCAGATTATAATAATGCAGCTGCTTGCCGATATGCAGATCGGAAAGATGAAAAAAACGCATACGTGAACCTCCTGTTATTTTAATTCAATCCTTGCAGAGCGTATATCAGTGTGCAAACTGAGCATTGTACAATTCCGCATAAAATCCGTTCTGCGCCAGAAGTGTTTCATGGTTACCCTGTTCGATGATGTCTCCATCCTTCATAACAAGAATCATATCAGCATCCCGGATCGTAGATAATCGATGTGCAATGACAAAGCTGGTTCTGCCCTTCATCAGATTATCCATCGCTTTCTGTATCCTCACTTCCGTTCTGGTATCCACAGAACTGGTAGCTTCATCAAGGATCAGAATCTTCGGATCAGCAAGAATTGCTCTTGCAATTGTAAGCAGCTGTTTCTGTCCCTGAGACACGTTGCTTGCTTCCTCATTTAATACCATGTTATAGCCACTTGGCAGCGTCTGTACAAAGCGGTGCACATGAGCCGCTTTTGCTGCCTCTACCACCTCTTCATGAGTAGCATCCAGTTTTCCATAACGGATATTTTCTTCAATAGTTCCATTAAACAGCCACGTATCCTGAAGAACCATTCCAAACATCTGACGGAGTTCACTTCTGTTAAAGTCCCTCAGATTATGACCGTCTACTCTGATCTCCCCATTGTTCACATCATAAAAACGCATCAGCAGCTTAATCATCGTAGTCTTACCCGCTCCGGTAGGACCCACAATTGCAATCTTCTGTCCCGGCTCAACCTTTGCACTGAAATCATGAATAATCGTATGATCCGGATTATAACCGAACTGTACATGATCCAATTCCACTCTGCCTTCCAGCCCCTCTACGGACACCGGATTCGGAACTGTAACATCTTCCTCCGTCTCCTCCAGGAATTCAAATACTCTCTCAGACGCCGCAGCGGTAGACTGAAGCATATTTGCCACCTGCGCCACCTGCTGAATCGGCTGGGTAAACTGGCGTACATACTGGATAAAGGACTGAATATCTCCCACTTCAATGGTCTTTTTTATCGCCAGATAACCCCCCAGGATGGATACTGCCACATAGCCCAGATTTCCCACGAACTGCATAATCGGCATCATCATACCTGACAAAAACTGTGATTTCCATGCAGAATGATATAATTCTTCATTTGTATCATCAAAAGTTTTGATAATGTCCTCTTCTTTGTTAAATGCCTTAACGATATTATGACCGCCATAGACCTCCTCAACCTGCCCGTTAATATGACCCAAATATTCCTGCTGCTTCTTGAAATATCCCTGTGAACGCTTCACGATCGCAGAAATCAATCCCATGGATACCGGAAGAATCAGAAGCGCAACTACCGTCATCAGCGGACTGATACTGATCATCATTACGAGAACACCAATCAGTGTAGTTACAGATGTTATCATCTGAGTCGCACTCTGATTCAGACTTTGTCCCAGAGTATCCACATCATTGGTAATGCGGGAAAGTATCTCTCCATGGGTCATTTTATCAAAATAGTTCATAGGCAGACGATTGATCTTCTCAGAAATCTCTTTTCTCAGGCGGTATGTCATCTTCTGGGAAATCCCTGTCATAATGTATCCCTGCACAAAGGAAAAGGCTGCACTGACAAGATACAGACACAATACTCCCAGTAAAATCCTGCCAACCTTCTCAAAATCAATTCCGCTTCCTCCTGACACCTTACTTACAAGACCATTAAATATCTCCGTCGTTGCCTTACCGAGAATCTTCGGTCCTACTATACTGAAAATGGTGCCACCGACAGCAAATAGCATAACAAAGAAAATAGCAATCTTATATCTGCCCATGTAATTGATAAGCTTCTTCATAGTGCCTTTGAAATCCTTAGCCTTCTCACCGGACATTCCGCCGTGAGGACCTCCCATCGGTCCGTGCTTTCTTCCTGCCATCTTAGACCACCTCCTTCAAATCTGCTTCCAGCTCTTTCTCAGAAAGCTGTGATGCAGCGATCTGATAATAAGCATCACAATTTTTCAGTAATTCTCTGTGTGTTCCAATTCCTGCAATTTCCCCATCATCCAGAACAATGATCTGCTCTGCGTGAAGAATCGTACTGATACGCTGCGCTACAATAATTACGGTACTGTCTTCTGTCTTTTCCTTCAGCGCACTTCTGAGCTTCACATCCGTCTTAAAGTCAAGTGCGGAAAAACTGTCGTCAAAAATATAAATTTTCGGATGCTTTGCAATGGCTCTGGCAATAGAAAGTCTCTGTTTCTGACCGCCGGACACATTGGAACCTCCCTGTGATATGGGACTGTCATATTTCTTTTTCTTTGTATGAATAAATTCTGTAGCCTGAGCAATCTCAGCCGCCTCTATCATCTCCTGCTCCGTGCCTTCCGGATTACCATAAAGAATATTGGAGGCTATATTTCCCGAGAAAAGTACTCCCTTTTGCGGCACATAGCCGAGCTGGTCTCTTAATTCATGCTGACTCATATCACGCACGTCCAGACCATCAATCGTAATACTTCCTTCTGTCACATCGTAGAATCTCGGAATCAGATTGATCAAAGTGGATTTACCGCTTCCGGTACTTCCAATGATAGCCGTTGTCTGTCCCGGTTTTGCTGTAAATGTAAGATCATGCAGTACATCCTCCTCCGCCCCCGGATAACGGAAGGAAACATGATGAAATCCCACTTCGCCCATTGCATTCCGGGGAAGGTTTTTCGGATTTTCCGGATCACGGATAGCCGCAGTGCTTTGCAGCACTTCATCCACACGGACAGCAGAAACAGCCGCTCTCGGCAGCATAACGCTAATCATACAGATCATAAGGAAGGACATAATAATCTGCATCGTATACTGGATAAATGCCATCATATCTCCTACCTGCATAGTTCCATCATTAATGCTGTGGGAACCACTCCATACGATCAGAACCGTTATACCATTCATAATCAGCATCATCACCGGCATCATGAAAGTCATGGCACGATTCACAAATAAATTCACTTTTGTCAGGTCCATATTGGCTTTGTCAAACCGTTTTTCCTCATATTTTTCCGTACTGAAAGCACGGATAACCGGAAGGCCGGTAAGAATTTCCCTGGACACCAGATTCAGACGGTCCACCAGATTCTGTACGATCTTAAATTTAGGCATTACAATGATAAAGAGCACTGTCACCACCATCAGGATCAGAATTACGGCAAGCCCGATAATCCAGGACATATCCACATTGGTACGGAATACTTTAACCAGACCACCGGCCGCCATGATCGGTGCATACAGCACCATTCTTAAGATCATAACAATCAGCATCTGAATCTGCTGAATATCATTTGTACTTCTGGTAATCAGTGATGCGGTGGAAAATTTATCGAACTCTCCGTTGGAAAATCCTACCACTTTTCTGAAAACATCACCTCTCAGCTTTCGTCCTGCGCTTGCACCCACTCTGGCTGCCATCAGACCAACCAGAATACTTGCCGCCATTCCGAGAGCTGCCAGAAGGAGCATTTTTCCTCCCGTACTCAGAATATATTTATTCTGAATATCATCCATATCCATCCCAAGATTCTGATAAACTTCCTTGATATAAAGAGTTGCCGCCTGTTCCACCATAGTTTCCGGCATATCCTCCATCTGAGAGTATATCTCATCCAGCATTTCGTCCCTGGAAGCACCTTCCGTCTGACTTTGCATCTGGGCGCCCATGCTTTCTGCAACATCGCTTCCTGATTCCATGCCTGCTACAAAGAGCATTGGTTTTCCCATAATCTCTGCCAATGTCTGTATCTGCGTGTCATCCTCCGCCACACTCTCTTTTAATTTCCACACAGTGCCATCATAATCATACAATCCGGCATTGGCTTCCTCGTATGCATCCCGAACCTTCTCCTGATCTTTCGATGGGATGAAGAAAAGCAGCTTCTCCAGATCCTCCTCACCAATCTGCTCCGGCACTTTTTCATCCACACCGCCCTGCTGAATTCCCACATTTACGATATCAGACGTGTATCCCGGAAGTGACAGATCACAGTAGGCCTGTACAATCAGCACACAGAGAATCACTGCCACTGCTCCCGCATAGGGTTTAAGTATTTTCAACAATTTTCCCATAAATCCAATCTACTCCTCTCTGAATTCTTCCATTTCCCGCATAATGCGGTCCATAGAAATATCCTTCATTTCCTTATAATTCATCAGATTCTCCTGCATCTGTCTCAGCATTCTGCACATCAAAATGCGCTCTCCATCAGAAAATCCCTGAAACAACACATCTTCCATCTGATCAATATGCTCTTTTATCTCTTTCACACAGCTCTTTCCCCGTTCTGTCAATTCAATTCTGGTAATCCGCTGATCCCGGGAATCTGTATTTCTGAGCACAAATCCAAGCTTTTCCATCTTCCTGAGTGCTACCGTCATAGACGGTGGTTTTACACATATTTTCTCCGCCAGTTCACGTTGAGACAAAGCACCTCCATTTGATAAAACAAAAAGAATTCCGGCCTGACCAATGTTTAATCCATAATGTTCCAGTCCCCGCATCGTCTGATAATCTATTAAATGTACCATATGATGCAGAATCATCTGACAGGGTTTATCTTTTTCATTTCGGTTTTCCATGCTGTTCCTCCTTTTTCATTACATCAAAATAATTAGATGTCTAACCATTATACTATTTTTATTCGCGATTTAAGTCAAGGAATTATCTTATTTTTAAGAATAATATAATATTTTTCACCAAATATTAATTAAATATCTAACTAATTATTCTACCTTCCCTTCAAAAAAAGGATGCACAAGGTCTTTCCCTTGTGCATCCTTTTCAACTTTTTATTCTCTTCTTTTCAGAACTGTATCT
>NZ_JBNPMZ010000012.1:0-94263 GCF_050314255.1 Sporofaciens sp. SGI.106 | reverse complement strand
TGTCTTTATAATTGCAGTATACAGGATTTCTTCTTTTCTTTCTGTGATGACATCACAATTCGATAAATATGGATATCCTTTCCAGGTTTTTATAAAAAATAGGCTTCGCCTATTCAACTCCCCTGCCCCTCAATCTTGAGGGGATAGGGGTTTCTTTTTTTTACTTCTTCTTGCATAATAGGTTTATGAATATCTTACAAAAAATCTTTACCGACTATTATGAAGAAATTAAATATACTCTTCATCCCAGAGACACTGAGATGGAAAATATTGATAAAATGATCAACTGTGGTGACCCTGCCTTCGGTGGTGCCATGTACATCTGCACACATTGTGGAAAGTTTAAATTTGTTCCCTTCCGTTGCCATAGTCGCTTTTGTCCTACCTGTGGCAACAAATATGCCATTGGAGAGAACTTTTGCAAGCAATTCCTTTATTGCAGTCTTGCTCACACGCTGGGATTCCTTATTTATGAAAAGATAGGCCCGGTTCTTTGTTTTGTGCATTGGAACCGTAGCATAAATACAAGGATTTTTCTCCATCAGTTCCCACTTGATTGCCTGCTGAAAACAGCTCCTCAGAAGTTTATGGATGTCCCGGATCGTGCTGGTCGATACATACTCATTCATTCTTTTTCCAATCATAGGATTGATCACTGCTGGGGTTTTTAATAGTCTCTGGTAATACTTTTCAATTTTTGATTATATCAACAAAATCATATTTCTACCATAGCAAGGTTTTTTCATTTCCATGTTGTATAAGGGGCTCTCTTTTCCCATATAAGTGAGAGGTTCTTTTTCTAAGTGATTATTCCGGGCCTCCGGCCCACCTAGGCCGCAGTTTAGCGCAGTCAGACCGCGCATCAGCCCATTTGATACAATCCGCGTTTCAGCACATGCTGGTCGCAGATCAGTCCATTTATTAACTCTTACTCATTTTGCCCTTTCGTTCGTTAGAATTATAGAAGGAGTATCGCTCCAAATCTAACTCTAACGAAAGGAGGCCAAAAGAATGGCCAGAAAAATCAATGTGAAGCTCATCATGGAGCTTCGGGATGCAGGATTGTCTCGAAGTGCGATCGCATCCACAAGACACATCTCAAGGCACTCTGTCAGTGAAGTTTTCAACATCGCTGATGAGAAAGGTATCCATTACGATGATATCTGTGTACTTGACGAATCGGAGGTCTATCGCATTTTCTATCCGCAGAAGTTTGCAAACGAGACCATGTACGGAGATCCTGACTACGAGCATGTACATCAGGAACTGAAAAAAGTAGGCGTGACCCTCAAGCTTCTCCATGAGGAGTATGTCGACCGCTGTGAACGGAATGGGGAGATCCCCATGGGCAAGACCAAGTTTAACGAGGGATACGCCGAATTCACTGTCGCCAATCGTCTCACCAACCACCTCGAGCACAAGCCCGGTGAGCGGGCAGAGGTCGATTGGTCCGGACCAACTATGCACTACGTGGACATGAGCACCGGTGAACTGATCACTGTCTATCTGTTCGTCGGAACACTCCCGTACAGCCAGTATTCTTACGTAGAACCGTGTCTGGATATGAAGATGGACACCTTTATCCGGTGCCATATCCGTATGTATGAGTACTTTGGTGGTGCCCCGATACGGACAGTATGCGATAACCTCAAAACGGGTGTCGTGTCTCATCCAAAGGAAGGCGAGATCATTCTGACAGATGATTACGCGGCTCTTGGATCGCATTACATGACCGCAATCATGCCTGCCGGTGTAAGAAAGCCGAAGCAGAAACCATCTGTAGAAAGCACTGTCGGGAAGATTGCAACGTCTATCATCGCCCGATGCCGTAACGACGTGTATTACTCCTTCGCAGAGCTCAAAAAGGCTGTTTCTGACAAGCTCCATAAGTTCAACCACGAGGCATTTCAGAAACGTGAAGGGAGTCGTTATGAGGTGCTGCAGGAAGAACGGGATTTCCTGAGACCGCTTCCTGATGTTCCTTATGAGATTGCAGAGTGGGTCTATGATCGTGCCGTCAACCTCGACTTCCATGTCGTGTACAAGAAAAACAGGTATTCATGCCCGTACCAGTACGCGAAGAAGAAGGTCGACCTCAAAGTAACGGACCGCTTCGTGGAACTTTATCACAAAGGGGAGCGTCTGACGACACACAACCGCTTTCCGGATTACATGAAGAATAAGTATTCCACGCATCCGGAAGACATGCCGCCTGCATTTCGCAACATCGTTCAGTGGGATGACGAGCGGATTAAAAACTGGGCAAGTTCAATCGGGAAATCGACCAGACAGGTCATCGACCGCATCTTTGGCAGCGTCGGTATAAAAGAACAGGGCTATAATCCCTGCCTTGCCATACTCCGCCTCAGCAGAACGTATACAGATGCCCGTCTGGAAACCGCCTGTGAGCTTGCTATCAGCAGAGGGATTAAAGTGCCCCGTTACCATCACCTTAAAGCAATCCTAACAACGAATCAAGACATCAGTTATAAAGAACAGCTGGAAGCCGCTTCCGATTCTTCTGCTGATGACTCCTCCATGGGATATCTCCGCGGTAGCGATTATTACCGGAAGGGAGGGGATTCTGATGCTAAATAATGAGACCAGAAGAAAACTCCGCCTCATGAATGTCGGCGAATTCATTGATGAACTCGAAATACAACAACAGGATCCACAGACGCTGGCTCTTCCCTTTGACGACCGTTTTCAGCTCCTTACAGACGGTGTTTATCAGAGAAAGTATAACGACAAGGTACACCGGTTGATTAAGACTGCAAAGCTCCGGCTCCCAAAGGCAGACATTCACGACATCCTTTACATTGACAAACGACCTCTCAACAGGGGCATTATTGCTGATCTGGCTAGCTGCAGGTTCGTTGACGAATGCCGCAGCGTTGTGTTCCAGGGATATCCTAGTTCTGGGAAAACCTTCTTGGGGTGTGCGATGGCAAAAGAAGCCTGCACACAACTACATAAAACCCGATACATCCGACTCCCTGATCTTCTGGAAGAATACGCTGAGAAATCAGTGCTTCCCGGCGGAAAGAACAAGGTGCTGAACAAATATGCAGCTTTCAAGGTGCTTGTTCTGGATGAATGGCTTATGCCAGAATTGTCTAAAGCAGATGTCGAGTTCATCCTTGAATTAACGGAACGCCGCTTTGACAGTACGTCCACGATTTTCTGTACGCTTTATAAGCGCGAGGACTGGATCAAGCGGCTGCGAGGCGGGACTTATGCCGAGTCCATCGTAGAGCGCTTCGCGCATAACACTACTTGGATCGAAACCGGTGATGTTAATATGCGGCAGCATTTATCACATGCTTGATGACCTGGGCTGAACTGCGACCAGCCTTTGCTAAACGGCGATACCCATGCGCTGAACGCGCTTCAGCGCATGGGCTAATCGCCCGGAATAATCACTAAGAGCAAGATCCACCCGTGTTTAACAGTAGTGCCATTTTGGCAACTGCTCCACTTACGGGTTTTCAGCAAGATATTTTACACTGGTGGAGAAAGCTCTGCGGAAATGAAAGATGAGATCCGGCAGTGTATCTCAGATCTGTTTTCCTTAAGAAAAGAATTATTACAAATGGCAGGTGAATTGCATTGCCATAATCAAACACATTAAAAGCAGAAATGCGAATTATTCCGATGCACTGGAATATCTGCTTTTCCAGCATAATGAAAAAACAGGAAAACCGATTCTGATGATTCCGACAGAAAACTGTTGAGAGAAGAATTCTATATGGACGGACTACATTGTGACCCAATGTCTTTTGACATTTTCTTCGTGCCAGACTTCACTGTTATTCACTTCCATTACCATGCGTTTTAATTCATGGGAGGTCATCTCTCCATTATCCGGAAGAACCAGCATTTCATCCTTGGATTCCACCTTAATCAGACCTTATCTTGTCATTTTAGAAAAGATCTTGTCTTTCACTGTATACTCTTTTCCTGCCATCTTTCCTTTCCATCAAAATAGACATAAGAAAAAGGCCATCTATCGTCTTCACGGTAAATGACCTATCCTAATAATCCCCTTTTTAATTAAATCATTTTGTTTTCATAATCCTGTAATTCATGAAAAATATTATCTACAAACACAATATCCTCAACAATTCGATACATCATAAAATACCTATGTGAGAGAAAATTTATCCTTCGATATCCCAGTTCTTTTAATCGAGGATTATCACACGGCTTCAAACTTCCTGCAACACTTTTGAGGCTCCGAATAGTAGCCTCAAAATCATCCAAAACATTTTTCGCCGCCTGATCACTTTTTTTCACCATAAGCAAATATCGGATGTATTGATTTAAATCTTCTTCCGCTTCTGCTGTTACTACTATTTTATATTCCATACTTTTCCCTCATATCAGCAATAACCGCATCTGCAGATCTATAGTTACCCTTTGATGCAGATACTCTTGATTTCTCCAATTTCTCCAACATCATTTCTTCAGACATGGTAGCATACGGATTATGCTCCACCCGTTTTATTTCAAATGGGAAACCGTTATTTGCAACAGCCTGTGTCAAAAACATCCGAATTGCAGAAGTAGTATCTGTGCCAAGATCTTTAAACAACTGATCTGACTTGCTCTTTAACTCGTCATCAACACGTACTTGAATTGTACTAGCCATTCTTTATTCCTCCATTTCTTTTTAATAATTATAATACAAAATCATTGCTATTTCAATTCATTTGTATTGATTGGTTGTGTAAGTTTACTGTCGGAATAAATGGATTAAATGGATTAACTCGTGACAATTAACAGTTTGCAAAAGGTGTTTAAAAATATACAATATATAAGAGGTGTACAATATGAACGCAAAAAAATGCTTTATTTGGCTCTTGAAAAACTTATTCAGGAAAAAGATTTTAACAAGATAATCATGCAGAATATTATAGAGGAAGCAGAAGTTTCCAGAGGTACATTTTATAAGTATTTTAAAGATAAATACGACTTGGGCAACGCATACTATGACAATTATGTGACTAAAAATATTCTCTCAAAGTACAATGGTAACAACTGGAAAGAACTAACGGAAGAAATATCGAAAATTACCCCTGAGATATTTTATAAATATATATAAGATGCTTTTCTGCAAGAGTATGAATTGCAGAAGTGCATTGGATTTTCATCCGAAGAATAAGTATAGAATCTAATAGAATAATAGGTAATTTTGGTGACAATAGCGATATAACCGAGTTAGATATAAAAAATTTTTCATACTCTAGCGAAGATTTGAGTGGACCGCTTGTAGGAGGGGCCACTAAAACGGCATTACTTTTATCTGTTAACAAACAAAAATTTATCATAAAAAATCCATATTTAAAAACGGATGTCTATGATATGATTGATTTTTTGCGCTTAATAGGTAAAAAAATTGACATCTCTGATAATTCTATTGTCTGCAGTGGAAATGTTATGGCTTCTTCCAATCAGTATATTGAATTTAATCTAACTCAATGCATAAGTGAAATTATAACATATTCCACGTTAGCTTTAATAAATAATACAAATTTGACATTTTTAGATTTAAACAAGAAAACAATTTCGCTAACTTTAAAACCTGAGATAGATATTCTATTGGCAATGGGAGTATCTATAAAATGGGAAAGAAACAATTTACATATACAAAAAAAGGGCGATATCAAAGGCTTAAACATTGAAGTAACCCCTACAACCATCCAAAGTGATCATCAACCTTTTTTTGTTCTGCTTTCTTTATATGGTTCAACTGATTGCTACATCATTGTAATAACTCCGTTTTTCCTGGTGCAAAAAACTTACCAGAGAATCAAGCAATTTTTGAATATTACGATTTAATGCTTCAAAGTATCTCTTCGTACTCTTTTCAAGCCATGGCCCACTTAGATTTTCCTCGAAGGTATTTTGATAGTTGGGAAATTCCTGAAAAAACAATTAATTCAATCCTTGAGCTAATGATAAAGAAAGAGATTTTATTAGAGATTAATACCTCTTCAATTTCTAATGACTGTACAGAACCATTGCCATCATATAATATTATAAAAAAATATATTGAGTTAGGCGGAAAAAAAGTTGTGTTAGGGTCAGATGCACATAATTGTTCGTTTTTAGGCAATGGATACGATTGTATTAGAAAAAACCTGCCTCTAGAATTAGAAATCGGGTATTTTAAAAACCGTGAATTTGTTGGGATAAATTCAAACACTTTTGAATAGAAAATTGTTTGTAATTTTATTTTAGATTTTGGTGAGTTATAACTGAATATAAAATCAATTCTGATGGAACTCTTACCTTAACAGTTGCCATGTTGTCAACAGATCTGAAGACGGACTGTCTATTTGCGCATGAAGTTACTGTACGTCCATTAGAGAATGGGAGGTTCCAATATGTAGGAAACAAAGTAACTTACCAGACGGAATATGGTTTGCCTTTCTGTGAGCCACGAATAACGTGGAACGAACGCTGATAATCCTATCCTGGAAATAATCTAAAAATTGACAAAAATAAAGCTGGCAGTTTTGAAACTGCCAGCTTTATTCTATCTTCTACTATAAGCACTACTGTGTTTCACGATTCGCAGGTGTTCTTAATGTAATCGCATACACAGTTTCCGCTTTTTCATCGATTATGCTTCCGTCGTAATATACAACAATTTCGTCGCCACTCGATAAATCCAAATAACTGTCCTTAAGTTCCACATCTAACGATACTTGGATATTTGGATGGTCAGAATATATTGCATCATCGTCATTGACATTGACCAGAACATATTCATCCGTTACTACCTCAACTGTTCCAACGAATGATGGTTCATTCCCTATGACGTAATTCATACTTTTTGAACAACCTGCTAATGAAATCATCAGTAACACCATTACAAGCATGCTAAAAAATTTTTTCATCACTCCTCACCTCCTTTTTTCATAATTCCTTATCTCTAAGCAGTAAAATATTCGGTCGGTCAAGCCACCCAATACTGTGTTGCGGAAATCCAAGTAGAACCAGAATTGCAAAGATAGAATTTAAGTGTCGTATCATTCCAACCATCTACAACTCTCATATAACTACCGCCAGAATTATATGCTCGATAACCTACACAAATCACCCAATGCCAATCAACAATAGCATTTGCTAATAGGATACCACAAGGACGATCATTTCCGATTGCAGTCTGAATACCAGAGAAACTACCAACAGAACTAGTCTTTAACGTATAACCACGATCAGTGAAATATTCTTTTGCTTCATCGGCAATAGTCATAACCGGACCATTGCCAACAATCTTGTGAACAGCAACAAATGTATCATAGACAGAAGAATTGATTTTCAGATTTGAATAACCGCAATTTGCAAAGTACAATGCAAAATTTGTAACCGCAGTGGCACCACAGTGGTTTTTTGCAATCGAACTAAATTCACCTGTGGTTGCCCAATCTGTGGATGCTGCATTTGCAACCATATCCCAATCATATGTACCGGAGGGCATATCTCCCCAATCAATAAAACCGTAATCACCATCGCTACACACACTGGCATCAGACTGAACAAATTGTCTAAGCTGTGCCAATTGAGCAACGGCGGCATAATTGGCTTCTTCCAAAACAGGATAATAGTCATACAAGTCAGAACTTGCATTAACAGTTCTGGCTTTTACATTGGCAGAGTAAACCTCTGTGGGGTTATTATAAATAATATGTGGGTTGCTTTCAACTTTCAAAATGTCATCAATAAGCTGATTTACACCCTCACCAAACTCAATCACGGATGGATTTTCGATGTTGTTGTTTACAACAGCATAGCCTGTCGGCTCGAAAGACACGTAATAGGCAACGATCTCACCAAATGCATTGTAAAGCGGAAGCACATCATTCTCAGTTGCGCCCGATACAAGAATATCATTTGCAATGTCAGGAGCATTCAACATGGAACTGGCAATGAGTAATGCATCAATTTCTTCAATGGAATTGTCAATCAGCGACACTTCATCGTTTGCATCAATTTCTGCCGCAAACGCAGAAACGCTCATGGAGAAAGCCATAATTACGGCGAGCATCAAGCAAATAATCTTTTTCATAACGTGTTCTCCTTTCATTCATATGGTGTGGAATATCTATGAACCCATATTAACAAAACATTGGAACCCTCTCCTTATTTATGGTTTAACTATAATAACGATTGAGGGTACTAATTTTGGACAGAGGGAAACAATTATTTTAAGAAACTTTTGAAGTTCACAAATTGGCAAGCAGTGTAAACCTGTACAGGTTCACTCATTTTCTCGATTTTCCCTTCGGTGCAATCTTCGCAAATTTGCTTGTTGGGGAAGCATCCCCAATCCCCTTTGAACATCATCTGCCGATGATGGCTACACGATTTTCAATCGTTTCTCAAAGAACAGTAGAATAAAAATTTGCCCATGGTTGAAAGCACCGAAATCGAAAAGCAAAAAAGCAGCCACGATCCGCACCCTTTGGGGAGTGCAGACCGTGGCTTTTTGCTTTAACGGAAGTTCTTCTTTTCCTCTTTCTCTTTCTCTTTTTCCTGCTCTTTCTGCCTGTCGATATTCAAAATCGTTTCAACCGTCCGTTTGGCAATCAGCAGTTCTTCTTTCTCTTTTCTGATCTGACGGTACTCAGCGTAGTCCTGCTTTTTCTGGACTGCCAGCTGATGAAACTCCTCATACAATGATTGCATGGACGGGAGCTTTGTAATCTGCAATTCATCAAAGGCTTGCTTCGCCGCTTTATGAATTGTGATTTCCTGACGGTGTTCTTCAAAGAATTTTTTGCTATATCCAGACTTGCGGTACTCGATATAAATTTGCCTTGTGTTGCGATAATTTTTGATGTGCTGCTGCAACGCCTGAACCTCAACCATACGTTTCTCTGCGACCTTGATAGAATCAGAAAGCGCATCGAACCGGGCAGACAGATTTTCAATATGAGCAGTCAGATCGTCGTAGTTGCCCAAGCCTTTTTCTTTCAGTAGGATTACCGTTCGGGCAGCTTCTTTTCGGTTGAACTTCTTCGCCCACTTTTCATAACCGACCGTCTTGCCCTCGGCCATCTTTGCCTGAATATCAATCAGCATCTGGAACTGCTTCGGGGCAGGAGCCTTGGCAGAGCCGCCTTTTGATTTGTGCAGGTTCTTGCCGGAGATAACCGCTTGAATTTCCTCTTTGCTATATCCTTCGCCCAGGGAACGCAGCCGAATGAAACGCTTCTGATTCTCGCCCTTGAACGCAGGCTGCTTTCCATCCTTGAACTCAAATCCCATGTCAGCCAGAGCCTGAACAAAGCCATCAAAGCTCTTTGGTTTCTGCTTCAGCACCGCATCAATCGCATCACATAATTCGTCACGCTGGGTACGCTTCTTGGGATAAACAGTTCTTTTCTGGCGCTCCCGATACGGCTTCGGTGTAATAATGGACAGCCCGTGTTCCAGGCAAACCATATCACTGAGTCTTTGCACCGCCAGACCGGAAAGAAAGAAGTTTTTGAATTTCCGTGTGGCATCCAGCGAGGTCGAATTATAAATGATATGATTGTGAATGTGGGATTTGTCGATGTGGGTCGCAACGATGAAAGCGTGTTTTCCCTTTGTCCATCGCATCGCTGTTTCATAGCCGACTTGGTTCGCTTCTTCCGGGGTGATTTCTCCCGGCTTAAAGGACTGGCGTATCTGGTATGCGATGATATTGTTCTTCTGCTGTCTGCCGGTAATATGCTGATACTGCCGTTTGGAAAGCAGAAATTCCTCATCTGCTGTCTTTGGATCACACTCATAGGAACTGATAAATTCGCCATCATTGGTTTTTGCGGCATTTTGTGAGTAGTCGGTTCTGTCTGCCAAACATTGAGCGACCGTCTTTCCCTTATTCACATGGAGTGCAATCAATCTTGTCGCTGCCATTCCCATCACTTCCTTCCCAAAAAGAAAAAGCCACCGGTCGGTGACTTTTCTCTGATATTATCTTATGACCTGATAAATGCTCCCAGACTTTCTCCAATATTCTCGACTTTCATAACAGCCCAGACGAGCAAGAACACCGCTGCTATTGTCGCAATTCCAAGAACCACAAGAATAAGCAGGGACTGCCACAAAGCCTTTACAATGCAGTAAATCGCAGATCCGCCAATGACCAAGAGCAATAAACCAATTACATAGGACACAACATTTGTAAGCAGATTTCCAAGAATGCAAATCACTTTTACAACGAACAGCACCGGCAGTGCCAATATCTTCAATACCAGCTTCATAGGCTCAACCCCTTTCTTTTAATTATATTGTACAAGGGTATCTGCCATAACGCAATGATGTCAACCCTTATGTAAAAGCCGCAGCCGAAACTGCGACTTCCCAACAAGTTGTCGGATTACTGGATTGAGGACAGGCGAACAAGAACTTCTCTCATGTCCGTCCAGATCTCCTCCAGCCGTTTTTGCAAATCCTCAATGTCAGCACGATAGATGCTGCCTGTTTCGTTCGCTCGCTTTGCGTACTGGTTCAGGTTGTTGGAGCAGATTCGCAGGAGCGAAACCAGGGCTTTCACATCCTGCAAATCCAGTCTGATACAGTAACCATCCAGAGCCATTTTCCGCAGATAGGCTCCCATGCTGCGGATGCCAAGCTCGTCCATCTTCTCATGGATTCGCTCGACCTCCTCCTTGGATGCAAGGAAATGAACATCCTGATCTCGCTTTGCCATTACAACACCTCCTCACGGGTTTCAGAGTATTTTGCAGGCGGGATATGCTCCGCTTTGGATTTCAGATCAGCCAACACAGAAGGACGCTCTGACTCGCTTCTTTCGTCACGATTTTCCACAGAGTCCTCCATATTCAGGGCTGCATCCAGTTCTGCCAGTCGCTGACTTTTGGCTGTCAGCTCTGCTTCCTGCGGGAACGGTTTTCCAACCTCCGCCTTGGCTGCTTCCTGCTGATTGTAGAGATTATTCAACTGCTCATTGGCTCGTTCTAAGCGCTCAAGGATGCCTGCAAGGGCATTGTCCAGTCGGGTGATATTTCCTCGTGCGTCCGTTCCAAGGGCTACTCTGTGGCTCACAGCGCCCTTCAGGGTCACATCGAACTCGTTCCGGAAACTGTCAAACGAAAGCTCCATCTGAAAGCCACGGTAACTGCCAAGAGGAACCGGATCGGCACTTTTCGTGTCCTTACAAGCCGCAAGGAGGATTTCACCGGCATCTGCCTTTTCGGTGTAGGCTTTGCCCATGATTTCCATGCCGCAAAAGCCATCGGCAATCTGCGGGTGTGCTTCCACGGTTTTAATATCAGCTTCAAAGCCATGAATATAGCCTGTCTGCTTTTCAATCTCAGCCGGGAAGTATTTCAGAAGCTTATCTTCCATACGGTACTGCTGGCTCTGGTGGTCAGCTTTCAGCACCTTCAGCCTTGCCACATCAATGTCCAAGTCCATCTTTTCCTTGATAAGCGGATTGCCGGCACACAGCGCCTTGATCTCCGCATAGGACAGCGCCTGCTCATCCACATCGTCACAGGAGCGAACCGGTGATTTGGAGGTCATAATCTGAGAAATAAACTTCTGCTTGTTTTCCAAGGTCTGATACAGGTAGGCATCGAAGGTTCCCTCGGTCACATACTGATACACCTGAACCTCTTTGTTCCGGTTGCCCTGACGGATGATACGACCGTTTCTCTGGGTCATATCAGACGGACGCCAACCCACATCCAAGTGGTGAACTGCCACCAATTTGTCCTGGACGTTGGTTCCTGCACCCATCTTTTGCGTACTGCCAAGAAGCACTCGCACCTGCCCGGTACGAACCTTGGCAAAGAGGTCTTTTTTCTTTGCCTCGGTATCTGCATCATGGATAAAGGCAACTTCTTCCGCAGGCACACCGTTTGCAATCAGCTTGGTTTTGACATCATCATAGACATTGAAGGTTCCATCATTTTTCGGTGTGCTAAGGTCGCAGAACACCAACTGGGTCAATTTGTCAGCCTGACCGTCCTGCCAGATACGCAGGATATTTCCCACGCAGGCATTGAGCTTGCTGTCAGGGTCATCGGGTAACAGGGTGTTCATTAGCCGCTGATCCAGTCCCAATTTTCGTCCGTCGCTGGTAATCTTGAGCATATTATCGACGGACGGGTCTACAATACCGGCATGAACATCTGCTGCTCTCTCTGAAAGGGAAGCCACCATATCCTTCTGGTACTCAGAGGGCTGAACCACAACCGTTTCAAACTTTGCTTCGGGAACAGGGAGATGCAACTGGTCAGAGGTCTTGATGTCGGCAACCTCCTTGAACATATTCATCAGTTCAGGCAGGTTGAAGAACTTCGCAAATCGGGTTCTGGCACGATAGCCGGTTCCCTCCGGTGCAAGCTCAATCGCAGTTGTTGTTTCTCCGAAGGTCGATGCCCAGGAATCAAAATGGGTCAGGTTCTTTTGCTGGAGCGTACTGTACTGGAGATAGCGCATGACCGTATAAAGCTCGGTCATCGAGTTACTTACTGGAGTACCGGTTGCAAAGATCACACCACGCCCGCCGGTCAGCTCATCCATATAGCGGCACTTCATAAACATATCCGAAGATTTCTGGGCTTCGGAGGTGGACAGACCTGCCACATTTCGCATTTTTGTGTAGAGGAACAAATTCTTGAACGCATGGCTTTCGTCCACAAACAGCCGGTCTACACCCAACTGCTCAAAGGTAATGACATCATCTTTCTTGTCAGCGGCAAGGAGCTTGTCCAGTCTGGCTTCCAATGATTTTCGTGTTTTCTCCATCTGCTTGATCGTGAAGTTTTCGCCACGCTGCCATTTCAGCTCCGCAATCGCACCCTCGATCTCATCAATCTGCTCCCGCAGCTGCCGTTCCTGTCGTTCGGCAGAAAGCGGGATTTTTTCAAACTGGCTGTGACCGATGATGACTGCATCATAGTCACCCGTTGCGATACGAGCGCAGAACTTCTTACGGTTTGCTGTTTCAAAATCCTTCTTGGTGGCAACAAGGAGCTTGGCACTCGGATAGAGGTGCAGGAACTCGTTTGCCCACTGTAAGGTCAAGTGATTCGGCACAACGAACAGGGATTTCTGGCTCAATCCAAGCCGTTTACTCTCCATAGCCGATGCAGCCATCTCGAAGGTCTTGCCCGCACCAACTTCGTGTGCAAGCAGCGTATTTCCACCATATAGCACATGAGCGATAGCATTTCTCTGGTGTTCACGGAGGGTAATATCCGGGTTCATGCCGCCGAAACGGATATGAGAGCCATCATACTCACGAGGTCTGGTGGAGTTAAAAAGTTCGTTGTACTTGGTGGAAAGGGTTTCTCGTCTGTGCGGATCTCTCCAAATCCAATCTCGGAACGCATCCTTGATTGCCTGCTGTTTCTGCTGTGCCAGGGTAGTTTCTTTTTTATTGAGGACACGCTTCTGCTTACCATCTGCATCTTCAATCGTATCATAGATACGAATATCCTTCAGATTCAGCGTTTCCTCCAGAATCCGATATGCGTTGGCTCGCTCTGTACCGTAGGTGACATACGCCGCCACATCGTTGTAGTTGGGAGAACTCTTACCGTTGATGCGCCACTCTGCGGTCAGCTCGGAGAACTTGACCTCAATGGAACGGCGCAAGTAATACGGCGTTTCAAAGGTTTCCTCCATGAACTGCTGAATATAATCGGCATCAATCCATGTTGCACCCAAACGCACATCAATCTCGGACGCATCCAAGTCCTTCGGCTGTGCTTTCTGCAAGGCTTCCACATTGATGTGGAAGGAAGAATCCCTGTCTGCCGCCATCTGTGCGACACGCAGCTTGCTTCTTACATCACCGGAAAGGTAATCATCGGCAGTCTGCCATCCAACTTCCACAGCATCGGGAGCCATCGGGTCTTTGAAGATCACCCCTCGAAGCTCTGCCTGAATCGCATCGTATTCTCCAGGTGTTCCAAGCAGCTGTGCCATAAACGGCAAATCCACCTTGCCACGCTCACCGATAGAGATTGCCAGAGCTTCGGACGGCGTATCCACGCTCGTCACTCTGCGTTCCGGCTTGATGGTTCGCTTGGTGAACATATCCGCCTTGCTTTTCAGATTGCCGTCCTCATCCACATTTTCCAGAGAACACAGGAGATAGTAGGAGGAATCGTCAGCAAATGCCTGACCATTGGCTCGATTATTGATAAGCCCGTTCTTTGCGGCAAACGCATCGTAGGCATCATTCAGTTCTGCCTGTTTCTGAGTAATCATTTCATCCGGGTAATCCTCAAGCTGATATTCGATCAGCTCGTTGACGATACCACGAAGTTCCACCATGCCCATCACACGGTCTTTTGCTTTCTCATTCAGGTCTACACGGCGCATCAGGGAGTTTTCACGGAAGTACACATTGCCATCCACCACGGTATAAGAGAAATTCTTTACATCCGGGGTTGCAGGAATGGTTTCGATTTCCTTACCCTTGTCAGCTTCGGGAAGCTCCACAGCCTGATAGGTTCCTTGGATGTGGGAAACTGCTTCTTTCAGAAGTTCGGACAGTTCCATGCCCTCAATGGGACGCACTGTAATGTCCATGCCGTAGGCGGTACTTTCTTCCACCGTATCGCCCAGAACCATTTCAGGATGAGCGACAAAGTAGCTGTTCATGGTGTGTCCTTCTTCGGTGCGGTCAAGGTTTACCCATTCCGGTACAATGTCAATCGGATGGTCACGCTTTTGCAGGAACAGGATGTCGGACACGACTTCCGTGCCTGCGTTTTTCTTAAAGGCATCGTTTGGCAGACGGATTGCACCAAGCAGTTCCGCCCTCTGCGCCATATATCGCCTTGCGTCAGAGTTCTTGGAATCCATGGTGTAACGGCTTGTCACAAAAGCGACCACACCACCGGGACGAACCTGATCCAAAGCCTTGGCAAAGAAATAGTTGTGAATGGAGAATCCCAGCTTGTCATACGGCTTGTCGGACACTTTGTAGTTGCCGAAAGGGACATTACCCACAGCCAGATCGTAAAAGTCTCGGCGGTCTGTCGTTTCAAAACCGGCTACTTTGATTTCTGCGTTGGGATAGAGCTTCTGAGCAATTCTGCCGGTGATGGAATCCAGTTCCACACCATACAAACGGCTGCTCTGCATTTCAGGAGGGAGCATACCAAAGAAGTTGCCGATACCCATAGCAGGCTCCAGAATATTTCCTGTTTCAAAGCCCATCTGTCCGACCGCATCGTAGATGGAGCGAATGACCGTAGGGCTGGTGTAATGTGCGTTCAGGGTGGAAGCTCTTGCCGCAGCATATTCATCTTCGGAAAGCAGGTTTTTCAGTGTCTGATACTCCTTCGCCCAATTTCCCTTGTCCGGGTCAAAGGCATCTGCCAGACCGCCCCAACCGACATAATTCGACAAAATCTCCTGTTCTTCGGTAGTGGCGTTCCTGTTCTCGCTTTCCAGTTTGAACAGAGTTTCAATGGCTGCGATGTTTCTTGCGAATTTCTGCTTCGGTCCACCTTCACCGATGTTGTCATCCGTGATGTGGAAGTTCACCGCAGGAACAGGTGGGATTTCTCTGGTGGTGATGGACTGCTCAAGCTGAGCGATAATGTCCATGACTTCGGCATTCTGCCATCCGTCCACCTGGGCATAATCCTGAATGATGGTGTCCTTTCCATCTACGCACTGTACGAAGTCCAGACTACCCGGCAGATCTCTGGTATTCATTGCACCCAGGGCTTTTCTCTGCGTGTCAGGAAGTGCATAGTAGGCTCGCAGGGCATCATCAAAGGAACTGTATTCCTTGATGTCCAGCGCACCCCGCTTCTGAATGTCCTCGGCAACATAAAAATGATCGATGAAGTGTTCCGGTTCCTGCTGTTCGGGTTCCGCACTGGCTCTGACCTGTGCGTGTGCCTTTTCGTCAGGGTAGTCCCCATAGATACGGATGCACTTATGCTCCTGCTGATCGTAAACGGCAGCACCATCGTACTTGAATCCGTCATCCTCCATGGTTCCGTCCACATAGCCCTGGGCAGCTTTTTCCGCTTCTTCCAGAGTGTAGTAGTCCAGTTTATCATCGAAGCCGTTTTCAAAGTGATGGTAGGCGGCAACCAGATAGCGGGGAGCCATGCGCTCCTCGTAGCTGTTAATCATCTCAGGTGTCAGCCATTCTGGTTTGTCGGGAATCATTTCATACAGCTCACGCATCTTGGCAATCTGTGCATGGCGGTTGCCTGCCCACAGATGCTTTTCGCTGTGCTGTCCTGCACCAAGGAAGTATTCGCAGTCCATACGCAGACGGTCTAACAGCTGATACTCAGGGGTGTAGTCCCTCGGTTCGGTTTTGCCCAGAAAATCCTCTGTAACGGGCTTTTCTTCGGTTTGGGCATCAACCCTTACCGCATGGTTTCTTTCGTCCTGAGAGAGCATACGCTCGAAATTCTCACGATTCTCGGCACGGAAGATGGGATAAGCAAGCGTAGGGTCACGCAGCTGAACTTCTCTGTCCGTGATCTGCTCCACACGGAAAGCTGTATCGTCCAGATATACCGTGTCACCGACCTGATAATTCCATTTCGGTTCCTCGGAAGCAGATGCTTCCACAACTTCGGCAGGCTCTGCCACAGGCGCTTCTGGCTGAACCGACTCCATCGCAGCTACGGACTGACGAACTTCCTCCAAATAGTCATTGGCAAGCCATTCGTCCGTGAAGTATTCCGTAACGCCTTCCGGGTCTACATAGTAGTCATCGGTCTGATTATCCCAGATCGCATACTCGCCATCCTCGGTATCAATCACTGCGAAACGGTCATAAACATCTTCCAACGGATCAGTTTTAGCTTCTTCGATAGCCTGTCGTTCCGCTTCTTCCTCCGGGCTGAGGTAGCGTCCCTTTCGTATCAGACCGTCGATTCTCTGCACCACCTGCGCCCAGGACATCTGCAATTTATCGCAACCGCTCTTGGTGTAAGCAACACCCTTGGCATCGTGATCCTGACCGCTGTGCGTTGCACCAGAGCAGGCATGGGAATGACCACCGGTTCCGTATTCATGCTTCAGGAAGTCCATCTTTTCCTTGGCAGAATGATTCTCCTGCCAGTAGTTATAAATACGGGCTTTACCACCGGAAAAGCCGCTTCCACGGGTCAAGTCTGCATTGACTTCATCATCCGTAATGAACTGGCGGACAAGGGGCATCTGCATCATATCGGTCTGATACTCACGCAAAGGCATATTCAACTCATACAGCTGTTTCTGAATGAGATTCAGCTTGTGATAGTGAAAACGAAGCAGATCGGGATTTTCCGCAAGGGTTTTTCTAAATTCCGAATACTGCTGTACCAAGGTTGCGTGGAAACGAGGGTCATCCAACTTTTCAGCCAAGTCTGCGGTTTCGTCAGGGAAACCACGAAACGGTTCCTGATGAAGAATTGCCAGATAGTTGCTGGAACGGGCTTCTTCACTCAAATCGTGATAAAGATGCCACAGGGATTCTGCCAACTTCTGACGCTCATATCCGGATGCTTCTACCAGTTCCACATTAGTTGCGAACCGACCATTTTCAAGCAGTTCTCCAATGCGCTCGGCAACCGTTTCCCAAGAAACGATCTGCGCTCTGGGGCTGTCAATGGCAGAGGAACCTTTGGCAAGGTGGATACCGTCCTCGGCATACCACGCACAGATATTCCCGCTATCTTCTTTCAGACCATAGCCGCCGTGATAGACCTGCTTTAAGGTCTGAACGATTTCTTCCAACGGCTTCTGCTTCATATATTCCAGCGCTACGACTTTTCGGGCTTCATCGGTATTGCTACCAAGCAGAAGGAAGTGGTCGATTTCTTCCTGGGCAAAAGAAAAAGCAGAGGGCGTAAAGCTCTCTGCTCGGTCGATAAAACTGATTTGTTCATTTTCGGAGAGGAAAAGGTTCAGACTCAGCTGTTGATAAGCTCCGTCATCACGACTTCCTCCGCCTGTGCTTTCAGGCTGTTCATGTGCTGCACCCACGCCATCTGCTGCGTTTCCTTGTCCGGTGCGGGGCTGTCCTTCAGGTACTGCTCCATCAGAAACTCCACTCTGGCTTTCGCTGTTTCCTCGATCTCCCACAGGTGCGGGAACAGGCTCTCCGTCAGAATCATGTCGTTCAGGAGCATCGGATTGTTCTGTTCCAAAAATGCTCGACGCATCCTGCCGTACTTGCCCAGAGGTTTCTCTCCCTCGTTCTCCAACTGAAGGTTCGGAATCTGATAATCTCCGGCCTGTCTGTAAGTCATCTCGCTCATAATCTGTACTCCTTTCGGTAGCTTTAATCTGCTCATGTTCTCCAATCGCTTTTTCGATTTCCTGAAACATCCTTGTGCTGATGGCATTCACCGCAGTACCAAGGGCATTTACCGTCTGTCTGGTGTTAAAATCAAACACCTTCTGGAAATCCTCATGCTCGAAGTAGTTGTCGGGACTTTCCACGAACCGGCAATACATCGTATAGGATACGCTGTTTGCCACCGCATTTTTGAAAGCTACTTCGATGTTGAGTTCATCATACTCCTCAAGGAAGCTGTTGGCAACGATGTCGAGGAACTGCTTTTTGTAATCGTCCCAATACTCAGCCGCCAGTGCGGATGCAATATCTTCAAGCTGTGCTTCCAGTACCCCGTCAGCGGCAACACCGAAGGTACGCTCCATCGCTTCCATGACATAGGAGCGGTTTTCAGGCGTCACCTCCCACGGTTTCAGTTCCGGGGAAGAACGGCGAACGCCGGTATCCGCCACATCAAACACATAGCGCAGATACGGTTTATCCCTGTTCATCACAAACAGAGCAATGCCGGTAGAGCCACGCTTTACATATCTGCGGTAATTTTCAGCGTTCCAGTCCTCATAGGGCTTGCAAAAGGTCGCATTGGGGCGCTGAGCATAAATCATCACCTGTTCCGGATAGGTGAACTCATAGTTGCGGGACATCGTTCTCAAAAACGAAGTCCAGTTATCTGTGTTCGAGGTGATTTTCCCAATCGTTTCTTTTGCTAATCCGGAATAAAATCGCTCTTTTGCGTTCATTGTATCCCTCCAATCCTATCAATCCGGATAAAGGTTCAGCTTCTCAAAGGCGGCATCGTCCATGGCTGAAACTTTACGGAGAACCGAGTCTGCCAAAGCAAAAAGCTCTGACTCGTCCTCCGAAAGCTGTTCCTTCATCAGTGTCAGTGCTTCACACAGCCCTGACCTTGTGCCAGGGCTGTAAAGCATCATCATGTTCCGCTCATCCTGTGTGAAATCCATCATTCAATCTCCCTTTCCGGGTGGCTCTTGGGCGGCTTATGGGAAACATCCGGCACGGGCTTTTCCTTTAACTGCTCCAACACCGAAGGACGTTCCTCTAATCCGGACGCTTTTCCGTTATTGATGATACCGTCAATCATCCCATAATCATCTTCCATTGCCATCTCTGCGTTTTTCAGGTAGTTTTCGGACTTCATAAAGTTTTCCAGCTTCTGAAACCCAACAGAATCTACATAGTGAAAGGATACCTCACCGACTACCTTTAAGGCTACGATGTCGCTGACCGACATACTGTGACCACGGAAATCATCCGGGTGGTCAATATTGAACTTTACATACAAATCTTCCAGCTGCCGATTCACATCCTCGGACATAGAAATGGAGCCATGATAGACCACCTCGTAACGGTCAATCTCAGGCTCCATTTCTTTCTTCTGAAGGTAGCTGTAATTTGCAAACATGAGCGGGATATTATCGTCTACATCTTCCCGCAGCTGAAGAATCGCATAGGAATCCGTGGGGCTTTCCAGAAAAGCAACCATTCTGTCATCCGGGGTGGTATTTCCGTGAACATCATCCCATTTTTCGTTTTTCATATCCGTGTCCTCCTTATCGTTCAGGCTCTTTGCGTTTGGGAGAGGGACTGGCAGGCGCAGCTTTTTCTGCGGCCTGTGCCAGTTTTTCCATGACCGACTCACGCTTCGGAGAGTCGAGCTTATCCAGCTGACTTTTCAGCACTTTGGCAACCTCAACCGCAGTTTCCTCACGGGCTTCTTCAATGGCTGTATTCAGGAACTCACGATACGGAGCCGTATTACCAGCGGCAAGATCTGCCTTGATTTCTTGGATATGCGCCTGCACATCATCGACCTGATCCATATATTCATAGGGGTCGAAGTTCTCTGCAAAACGGTCGTGCTTAAAAGCAAGCTCAGCGATAGGGTCATTGACCACCACCGCCTGTCTGCCGACTTCAAAAGCCTGCTCCATGACATCCTCATAGAACATTGCCCGCAGTTCCCGGCGCTCCAGCCCGAAGGATTCCAGAATATCCCGGCGGACTTCGAGCATGGACAGTTCAGGGTTATCAACCTGACCGCCATCAATCTCGTTGTAGTTTTCATCCAACAGGGTGTAGTCGTAACCATCTTCGCAGGTCTGCACCGCAAGGATTCTATCCTTTCCGACCTTCCATGCGGCTTCATCGCCCATAATCTCAGGCTCCGGCATATAGCTTGCGCCGTTGCGCTCCATAATTTCTGCAAACTGGCAGATATGAAACACATTGTATCCGATCTGCGTATGATACTCGTCAATGAAGGTGCAGGGCTTCACAACCATTTCATCCGGGTAGTGAATCTGCACACAGCTGCCATCGGGGATATGAAACAAATCCTTATAATGGCTGTCGATAAATCGGATTTCCTTACCATCCGGGTTGTACTCATTTGTCATTTGCGCTTTCCTCCATTTTCAAATTCCATACTGAACTTCGTTTTGCCATCATCTGATACCTCCATAAAGACGGTGGCATCAAAGGTGTTGCCCGTTCTTTCGGACTTGCAATTCTTGAGCTTTACCTTGCCGGAACCAAGCAATTTCTGCGCCGTGGCAGAAGTCATGCTCTTGCCGATGCTCGCAAAGTAGCGATTGTTTTTCCAGAGGGCAAATTTGCAAGCTCTGTTGGAACAGAAAAATGCCTTGGCTTTGTCCTCTACAGCACTGCCGCAGAGCGGGCATTTGCCGATAGAATTGGCTTCTTTCGACATCATAACCTCGGAATCACGGATTACTTCATAGTTCTGAATCAGACCGGCAATCACATCTTTGATCTCGTCCATAAAGTCCTCGCTGGCATATTCGCCTTTCTCAATGAGCAACAATTTTTCTTCCCAATCCGCCGTCATGGATGGGGACTGAATCTGTTCCGGCATGACTGTTACCAGAGCCGTACCCTTGTGGGTCGGAATCAGGTGTTTGGTTTTCTTATCACCCTTACGCTCCAGAAAACCGATGCGAACCAGCTTCTCAATGATACCGGCACGGGTCGCAGGCGTTCCCAAACCTTTGCGCTCCACCTCATCAGGCATTTCGTCCGCACCGGCAGTTTCCATAGCAGAAAGCAGAGTATCCTCGGTAAAGTGTTTAGGGGGAGATGTTTTCCCTTCCTTGATTTCCGTGCCGCTGACGGTCATTTCGTCACCAACGGAAACAGAAGGGAGTGTCTGCACGTTTTCGTCGGATTTTGTCGAATCATTTTTCTGAACCAGAGCTTTCCATCCATCCTGCACAACAGTTTTGCCTTTGGTGGAAAACACGGTACCGCCACAGTCCAGCTCAATAACTGTCTCTGCGTATCGGTGCGGATCGCCAACAGCTACGCACAACCGATTCGAGATCAGTTGCAAAATTGCAAGTTCACCCTTGGGAAGTTCGCTCAGATTGCATTTCTGCAATTCTCTGGTCGGAATGATGGCATGGTGATCTGTGACCTTTTTGTTATTCACAACCTGCTCTGCATGAACTGGTATGTTATCCACATCCTCCACGGGGAATGTGTGGAAAGCCAGCTTTACGAGGTCGGTCAGGCTATGTGCCATATCTTCCGTCAGAAACCTGCTGTCGGTACGGGGATAAGTGACCAGTTTCTTTTCATAGAGGTTCTGCGTGTAGTCCAAGGTCTGCTGTGCCGTGTAGCCAAGCACACGGTTGGCTTCTCTCTGTAAACTGGTCAGGTCATAGAGCGCAGGCGGCTTTTCTGTTTTCTCCTTACATTCAGCTTTCTGAACGATTGCCACCGAACAGCTTTGTTTGACAGCTTCGGCTGCTGCCTTGGTTTTGAAGCGTTCGCTTGCAGCCGTAAAACCATCCAATCCAATCTGAACTGTGTAGAACAGTTCAGGCTTGAATGCGGAAATGGCAGCTTCTCGCATAACAGCCATAGCAAGGGTAGGGGTCATAACACGACCAACATTCAGGGTCTGCCCGTAAAGGGTCGAAAAAAGTCGAGTAGCGTTAATACCAACAATCCAGTCGGCTCGTTCTCGACACAGTGCTGCTTCATACAAAGCATCATATTCCGTTCCAGACCTGAGATTTTCAAAGCCCTCCTTGATTGCTACATCTTCCATCGAGGAAATCCAAAGCCGCTCAAACGGCTTTCTGCACCCGGCTTTGTGGTACACCAACCGAAAGATCAGCTCGCCCTCACGACCGGCATCTGTTGCACACACAAGACTCGCAACATCTTCTCTGGCCATGAGCTTTTTCAGAATCCCAAACTGTTTTTTCGTACCGGCAGAAACCTCATACTGCCAGTCCATCGGGAAGATAGGAAGGTCTGCATAAGCCCATTTGCTGTACTTCGCATCATAGACTTCCGGCTGTGCCAGCTCCACCAAATGCCCTACACACCAGCTGACCACATATCCGTTTCCCTCTAAGTAGCCATCCTCACGCTTGGCAGCACCTAACACTTTGGCAATACTCTGTGCAACCGAAGGCTTTTCAGCCAAAACTAATTTCATTTGCATCTGCTCCTTTCACAAAAAAATAAGCAGCCACACACCGTAGTGCATGACTGCTATGTAAAAAGTTCGGAAAGGATTTTTGCAACCTGATACAATTTTCTGTTCTACAATCTCCGTCATAATAAAAATATCTCCATCATTTCAAAAGAGAATGACGGAGATATTTCACCTTGCTTATTCTTGTAGCAACCAATCGGCTATATCGTGAATTTCGATTCCTTCATAGCTATATTGGGGATGTTTGGTTCTGGCAATAATCATTTTCGGATAAGCGTCTCGAATCTGAAGCAGAGGAGAGCATTCTCTCTCAAATGTTTCCTGCCCGGAAATGTTGTCGCTGACCTGAATATAAATCTTTTCGCTACCTCTCTGAGCAACAAAGTCGATTTCCTTTTGATAGAGCTTGCCGACATAGACATCATATCCACGGCGAAGAAGCTCGATACAAACAACGTTTTCATATACTCTGCCATAGTCTATATTTCTGCTTCCCAGTATTGCATATCGAATACCGCTGTCACACAAATAGAACTTTTCAGAGCTTTCAAGGTATTTCTTACCTCGGATGTCATATCTCTTAATATCATAAAATACAAAAGCATTGCACAAATACTTAATGTACTTGCCGACGGTTACATGATTGGTTGGAGTCTCATTTGCTGTCAGTAGCTGACTGACCTTATTCGGAGAAGTCAGGTTGCTGATATTATCCATAAGGAACTCGCTCAGACGTTGTAAAACCAAAGTGTCCGGGAGAGTATATTTCTGTACCAAATCCCTTGTAACAATCGTTTCGTAGACCTCTTTGATATAGTTTGTTCTGTCTTTTTCGGTTCTATAAGCATAGGAACCTGCTAAACCGCCCTTGATAGCGTACTCATCAAAGAGCTTATCTTTGTCACTAATATCATCATAATACTGGCAATATTCCTGGAAGCTGAAAGGAAACACATGAATTTCAATATAGCGTCCGGTAAACAGAGTTGCCAGATCTGCACTCAACAGGAAAGCATTAGAGCCTGTTACATAGATGTCGTATTTTCCCTTAGAGTACAGGCTATTGATTGCCAACTCAAACTTGGGACACATCTGAACCTCGTCTACAAACAGGTAGTTCGTTTTTCCTTCCTGATAATGTTCTTCCACATAGGCGTGTAAGGCATGGTATTCCTTGATTTCTTCATACGCCAAATCCATGAAGTCGATGAAGATAATATTGATGTTTTCAAAATTGCTTTTCAGATACGCAATATACGCCTGCATCAATTTGGACTTACCAGATCGACGAATGCCCGTGATGATCTTGATGTCAGGAGTACCATTCAGTTCAATGATTCTATCGAGATATTTTGCTCTCGTGATTGTTTTCATATAGTCACCCGCTTTCAAAAATTGAAGTTTTTTCATTTCTCGAAACCGCTTCGCTGTACTTATTATACTGTCTGCTAATAGTATATGCAAGATGTCACTTTCAAAAACGCAAATTTTTTTATTTTTTGAAAGCGGAAACTATGTAAAGGCAACCCGAAGGCTGCCCCAGGCATCAAGCCTATCCTGTTTACACAGGTTCATTATCATCTTCATCGACGGAGCTATCTTCATCGTCGTCCTCAAACTCCGGATCGTACCCATAGTCCTCGTCATCGTCCACATAATCAGCATCTGGGTCAGGCTTTGCCGCTTCCTGTGCCTTCTTCTTTTCCTGGACTTTCTTAAATACGAAGAATCCACCACCACAGGCAAGCACAATCAGAGTAAGAATCGCCGGGAGCATATTTGTGGATTTCGGCTTTTCCTCCGGTGTCGGTTCTGTAATTTCAGGAACTGTTTCAACTACTTCCGGCTTTGTTTCCTCAACCGGCTTGGTGAACTCTGCAACTTCTTCCTCGTCCATCAGCTTGAGCAGGTCGGCTTCATCCACCTGATTCAGAAAATGCACGGTTTCCTCGCCCTTATCATCACGGTCAATGATGATATAGAAGTAGTTTCCGTTTTTGGTTACAGCGGTAATGAACTGCTTTCCGCTTTTCGTAGGCGAGCCAGCGTCATCAACCAAAGTCAGATTGCCGTCGGGAGTAAGCGGTAGCATCGGCTCCTCCGGCTCTGTTTCGGGAACTTTTTCTTCGACCGCAGGTTCTTCAGTCGCTACGCTTTCATCTACATAGGCAAATGCCGTTGTAGAAAACACGCCAAAACACATTGCACACGCCAGCAATGCGGCTCCAATTTTCTTAAATCTCATTCTGCGTTTCCTCCTCATTCATAGTATTGATCGTATCAGGCTTCGGAGCCATATCCGCAGCAAACATACGGAGCAGCTCGGAAAGCTGTTCGGGATTCAGGTTCGCAGCATGAACCATCTCATGGATTTCGGAATTTTCCTCCTCACGGTATCTGCGTTCCAGGTCTTTCACCTTAGCATCCCATTCTGCCCGTTTCTTACGGGCTTTTTCAAGGTCTGCACCTATTCTGTCTAACTTGGCACTCAATCGCCATCCCTCCTTTAGTTTCTGATTCTGCCGAAGCAGTAAAAATGCTGTTGCCAGTAATTCGATTCGATAGAAGCGTAGGAAATGGGGTTTCCGCAGTGGATCATCATACCATTGCCAACATAGATACCAACGTGTGATGCACCGGAGGTATCATAAGTGCCTTGGAAGAAAATCAAATCTCCCGGTTTGGCAGAGCTTTTCGGGATAATGTCGCATACGCCCATCAAACCGTTTGCGGTCAAACGACCAACACTCCAACCGTTTCCGCAGTGATTGATTACATAGGAAACAAATCCGGAGCAGTCAAAGGAGGTAGACGGGCTGCTGCCGCCCCACACATACGGGTATCCCAGATATTTTTCAGCTTCCCGAATCATATTGGCAAATCTTGTGTCTGTCAGCGCTTCGCCCGGAATATCATAATCGGTGTACTCGCCGCCAGGGGTGGCGTAAATGTCATTTCCGAAAATATCCGGTCTGTTGCCCCTTGTCTGAAGCAAAATTCTATATCGCTCCATATCATCTTCCGACAAGCCGGAATTTGAAATCACACTGTTCAAGCCCTTATTTCTGAGCTTCACATTCAGAATATAATATTCGTAATCTTCTTCCTCTGTTGTTGTCTCTCCCGTTTCGGGATCAGTAGAAGATGTTGTTCGTGTACGAATCTCTACTACTTCCGTCAGGGTCAGCTCATATTGTTGCTCAAATAGCCATTGCAGGGTAGCCTGCACCTCATCTCTGGTGTAATCCTCAAACTTCACCGTCAAATACGCCGCCAGCTCATAAGGATTGTGGTTGATTTCATCAAGGTCATACCGGTACTCGTCATATCCGCTATGAGTACGCTCGATATTATTGATTTTATTGCGGAGCGCAGCTTCCAAAGCCTTGTAATCATTGTCCGCACCAATAATATCTTCCTCTTTTGCAGTAAAAGAAGTTCCCAGAATGATCTGTGTGCCGCCTTGGAACATAGCCGAACAAGACGAGAACATCCCTGAGAGTATCATAAAAAGCAGTCCGGCAATCAAAACAAACAGAATCGTTTTAGAGTGTGTGGTGCAGAACTCCGTTACTCTTTCTGTGATGTTCTTGGCTCCCTGAGCTGCTTTGCCCGTTGCCTTGCCTGCACCCTTAGATGCAGAAGCCGTTGTCGAAGCGGTATTCTTACCGGCTTTGGCGGCAGCATATTCTTTCTTGATTGCCCTTTTCTGTTGCCAACGGGAAAAGGGATTGGAACCGGCATCGGGGTTGTCCTTTTTGAACTTCTCATACAGGGCATTTACATTTGCTTTATCTGACTTCTCAACCAGCTTTTCCGCCTTGTCGTAGGCTTTCAGCTTGTGACTGTAAACGGCATGATCGACGGTATAGACAGTGGATTCAACAGCCTTGGTCGTTTCCTGCACAGCCTGAACGCCGATATTATCATCCTCATATTCTGACACCGCCCGATGTGCTTTGGATGTGAGCGTGACTGCGGCACCACGGCTTGCCATGTGCTTTGCCACAGATGGGCGCTCGATTTCCGTAAACTCCGCTTTTTCAAAACGGAGCTTTGCTTTACGGGAACCGGCTGCATCTGTTTCCAGCTTTAGCTTCGGCTTTGCCTTTTTAGAAGCCAATTTGTCTGCCGCTTTTTCAGCCCTATCAACCGCCTTATCTGCACGGTCGGCAGCTTTCTTCACATGAGAATCTGCAAGGTCATCTTCGGTAAAACGGAGTCGTGTAGGTCTTTTCGCCATACATTACGCCTCCTTTTCCTGTGCCACCTCGTTTAACTTCGTGGTCATAATGCGATACAGTTCCAGATCTGTCGGGAATCGGTCAATGAACGGCAGAATCACATTGCCATAGAACAGAAGTCCTTCGCCCTCACCGGAGTTGGTTACATAGGACAGCTGATGCGGCGAAATGTTCAACCGCTGTGCCAGAATACTTCGGTCATCGCTTGCCTGATTCAGCATATAGATGAAATCAGAGTTTTCGAGGATGTTGGCAATCTCCGGGGAACGAAGCAGGTCTTTGACATTCTGAGTAATACCGGTCGGCAAGCCGCCCCATTTACGGAATCGCTTCCAGATTTCTACGGAATAGGTTGCCGTCTGTTCTTCCTTCAGAAGCAGATGGAACTCGTCAATATAATATCTGGTCGATTTACCGGCAGAACGGTTGGCAGTTACACGCCCCCAGACCTGATCCTGAACGATCAGCATACCGATTTTTTTCAGCTGATTGCCCAGCTCCTTAATGTCGAAGCACACCAGACGATTCTGAATATCCACATTGGTTCTGTTGTTAAACAGTTTCAGAGAACCCTTAACATAGATTTCCAAGGCGGTCGCTACATGGTGGGCTTCCTTTTCGTCCTGTTTCAGAAGGGCATCATACAAATCCTCAAGGATCGGCATATTCTCAGGGGCAGGATTGTCGAAATATCTCTGGTAAATCTGATGCACACAACGGTCGATAACCGTCTTTTCGATAGGCTGCAAGCCATCCTTACTGCCCATAATCAACTCACAGAGGGACAGGATAAAATCAGCTTTCAGTGCTACCGGGTTGTCATCCTCAGAGTAGTTCAGGTTGATGTCCATAGGGTTGATATAGTTGGTACTGGAGGAGCTGATTTTTACCACCTGACCATTGAACTTGTGAACCAGAGCCGCATATTCCGCTTCGGGGTCGCAGATGATAATATCGTCATCCGTAACCAGGAACGCATTGGTGATTTCACGCTTTGCGGAAAAGGATTTACCGGAACCGGGAGTACCCAGAATCAGTCCGTTGGGGTTCTTGAGCTTCTTTCTGTCCACCATGATAAGGTTGTTCGACAGAGCATTCAGCCCGTAATAGAGCGTTTCTCCACCATTCTGGAACAGCTCCTGCGTGGTGAAAGGCACAAAAATAGCCGTGGAACTGGTAGTCAGGCCACGACGAATCTCAATCAGGTTTTGTGCCAAAGGCAGGCTGCTCATCAGTCCGGATTCCTGCTGAAAATCCAAACGACGCAGATTGCAGTTATGCTTCTGGGCGATGCTCTGTGCCTGGAACACATTGTTCTCCAGTTCCTGCTCGGTGCGCCCGGTGTTCAGCACCAGAAATGTCACCATGAACATTCGCTCATTCTGGCTCTGCAATTCTTTCAGAAGTGACTTCGCATCTTTACCATAGGTAGCAAGGTCAGATGGGATAATGTCCATGTCATAGCCAGAACGCACAGCCTTTTTCTGTTCCTCGATTTTGGAACGGTCAAGCTCGGTGATGATTCTCTTGATGGTCTTAATCGCCGCAGTCTGGTCAACCGACTGGATGTGCATGGTCACGATCTGCGTGGATTCCATATCCAGAAAATCCGCCAGCATACGATCAGACAGGTCTGATGCCGTAATTGCCAGATAAGACATCGAACCGAAGATACTGCCCATCTGGAAGGTGCGGTTGGTCTTAAAGGCAAACGCCGTCGGAGCAATGAAGTCCTTTACGGACAGCCCGGATTCCACAAGATACTTCCAATCGAAGAAGAACTTATCATTATCACCCATGTGGAACATAGAGTGCATCAGATGCAGCCGCTCTTTGCCGTTCATGGTAGTGGCAATGACACCCAAACGCCGAAAGTTATTGAGCAGATCGTTTTCGATATGGTTGAGTCTCGGCTTTGCCTGCCGCATGGATTCGGCTTCAATGCCGAATGTCAGGTACTTGGTTTTGGTCAAGCCGTTGTTGCCCTGCGCCAACTGCTTTTTCAGCATCTGGCTATACTCGGCACGGACGGGATTGAAGCTGTCCTTCTTGAACGGGATACGGATACTCTTTTCAAAGCTTTCAGCATCGGTACTCAGGTTCATAAAGGAAAGCTCAAAGTGAATGGAGCTGTCAAAGAAATTCAGGAAACTGCACCACTCATCGAAGATGGCAGTCTTATCTTCCTGCTGTGCCAGCTGATAGTTGATGTCCTGAAACTGAATGGTCTTGGTGTAATAACTGTCAGTGACACGGCAGATGCCATCCGGGAACATTCTCTGAAAGGGAATGGACTGCTGTGCAGTCTGCGGAATACCGTTGTCCTTCTTTGCCCGTTCCACAACAGCTTTAATTTCTCGCTGCTGCTTCCGATTCAGATTTGCAGGCATTTTGATGTTTCTTGCCTGTGGCTTCTTTTTGAAAAACAATTCGTTCAACCTCCTTTTCCAGTTTGTACTGACGCATCAAAGCGTCATAATAGTTGTCCGTCTGATAAGGGCGAACCTTGGGACGAACGAATTTGGTCTGAATGAAGTGTTCTACAACCACTTCCAACGGCTGACTATCCTTTTCATACATTGCCAGAAAGAACAACGGTAACATGACGATCATCATGGACAGTGCTGCAAGGCTCACATTTCCGGTTGCTTTGACCAGAAAGAAAATCGGCACTCCGATGAGCGCCGCCGCACCAAAGCAAAGTAACTGCCGTTTCGTCAGATTGAAGAACACTTTTGTTTTTACCCTCGTCAGGTCACGAGGTACGGGAATATACGCTGCCAAACAATTTCCTCCTTCCCTTAGTGAGCGCTGAATACACCCTTCGCAAGCGAACCAGTCTTAAACAGGGTGAAGCACAAAAGGACGGTGTAGCCCATAACACCCCAGATAGAACCGATGATGTCATCACTGAATGCGATAGACTGAATCAGCACCGCATAAATGCCCACGCAGATCATAATCAGGAATCCCTGGAATCCGATTGCAAACAGCGAACGCAGATAATTCTGTCCGATATTGCTCTGTTCTCTGTTTCCAAAAGTGGAAAGCGGAATCGGGGCAAGGCTGACCATCAGATAAATTTCAATCATTCGACCGTAGACGATCACAAAGATGATGATTGCCAAAGCGGACATCGTGACCTGCACGATAAAGGATTGCAGGAACAAGCCGAGCAAAGGACCCAAATCCATTGCCATCAGCGTTTCTTCCATTGTTTCCAATGCCGAAGCATCTATGGCAGTATTTCCGGATATGATACCGGCGCTTGCGTTTATAACGTGCTGTGTCACATCAAACACAGCCATCGTGATATTGAATGTGTTTGTGATTAACATGACCGCAACAAAAGTCTTGAACACCCATTTGAAGAAGATCCAGGTTTCAAAATTTGCCAGATTGTTGTGGTCAATAATCATCTGAATTAGCTCATAACAGGCAATGAAGGTCAGAATCAAGCCTGCGATTGGGATAATCACTGACTCGGAGATGTTTCGTACCATGGCAAAGACACCCGGCGAAAAATTCGCCGGGGTCATGCCAACGGAGGTTGCTATCTCGCCAACCTGGTTGTTGACGGACTCAAACATCCCCGACAGATTTCCCATAATAGCTGAAACGAGCATTTCTTTCAGCCAGTCTGTGATCTGTTGGAGTATGCTGTCCAAAGGCGATTACCTCCTTGTTTTGTGATTAACCGAACAGTCCGGAGAGCAGAGGTACAAGGGTGGTGCCGATGAGGGCAACACCGCCGCCAGCCATGAGCTGTTTCATCCCCAATTAGGTGTAAAAACTCTGCTCGATGGCGGGCGGCGGCGTACAAAAAATCTATATGGTGTTGTTAAGAGAACCGTCCCGGCGGGACAGGTCAGGCAGTGACCTGTTCCACCTCCGGGATGGGTTTGAGATTAAAATGAATTTCGATAGAAATGTGTCTTGTTTTATCTTCGTCAATGCGCTCATGCACAACGATTTCTTTGATTAAGCGGTTGAGGGTGGCTGCGTCCAGCTCTGTGATGTTGGCGTATTCCTGAATGGCTTCCACCCATTGTTTTGCATCATTGGCAAGCTGGACTTCATCGGACAGCCGCTTTCTGCCCTCGGACACTTTTGTTTTAAGCTCCGTCTGCTCGGTCTGTGTCTTTTCCAGCATGGTGTTGAAATTCTGCTCACTGATACGCCCTGCAATCATATCCTCATAAAGCCGCATGACCATTTTGTCCAGAACCTCAATCCGTTCCTCGTCCCTTGTAAGGGAGCGTTCCATTGCTTCCCGCTGTTCCCGCTGCTCGGCTTCACAGGTATTGGTCAGGCGGTCGGCAACCGCTTCCCCGTCCATCAGGGCAGCTCTGGCACATTCCCGGATTTTCCGCAGCACATGGCTGTAAAGGGTGTCATAATCAATCCGGTGCTGGGTGCAGTGGTTCTTTCCAAAGGCATTGTAGGTCTTGCAGGAGTAAATCCGCTGGGGATGTTTAGCGTTTGTGTAGCGTACCGTCAGCGACTTCCCACACTCGCCGCATTTTAACAGTCCGGCAAACAGGCTGATTTCATTGGTCTGCCCCGGACGCTGGCGGGATTTCAGCTTGTTCTGCACAATGTCAAAGCTCATGCTGTCAATCAGCGGTTCATGCTGTCCCTCCACCACAATCCAGTCCTCCGGCTTCTTTTCCCCAATCGTGCCGATTTTGAAGCGGTAGTCCTTTTTCTGGGAAGCAATCGCCCCGGTGTAGACGGGATTCATCAAAAGGTCTTTGATAACGGAGAAGTCCCACATATACCGCCCGTTTTCTGGGTCTTTCTTTTCCCATTTGGTGCGGGTATTGCGAAGCCCCCGTTCCCGGTTCCACCATGTAGGGCAGGGGATTTTTTCTTTCTCCAGCCGTCTGCGGATATAGTTCGGACCATGACCGTTCAGGGCATATCCGAAAATCAGCCGCACAATCGGGGCGGTTTCCTCGTCAATGAGCAGATGGTTTTTGTCCTCCGGGTCTTTCCGATACCCAAACGGGGCAAGACACCCGGTAAACTGTCCTTTCTGCGCTTTCAGAAGATAAGAGGAATGGACTTTCTTGGAAATATCCTTGCTGTACATCTCGTTCAGGATATTCTTGAACGGGGCAATGTCGTTGTTATCCCGCAGGGTGTCGATGCCGTCATTCATGGCGATATAGCGGACACCGTTTCTTGGGAAAAAGTCCTCAATCAAATGCCCGGTTTGCAGATAATTACGCCCCAGTCGGCTGAGGTCTTTCGTGATGACAAGGTTGATCTGCCTGCGCTCAATGGCTCTCAACATTCTCTGTAGGTCAGGACGCTCCATGTTAAGACCTGTGAAGCCATCGTCCTGATAGACTGCCACAACCTCCCATCCCTGCTTTTCGCAGTATTTTTCCAGCATATCACGCTGGTTTGCGATACTGGCACTTTCGCCTTGCAGGTCATCGTCCTTTGACAGCCTGCAATAGACCGCCGCACGATAACCCCCGGCAAGTGCCGAACCGATTGTTCTGTATTCCATTTCGTTCATCATAGCCATTTACCCACACAATCCAGACGGTATCTGGCTCTTTTGAACCTCATCTTCATTATAGCCTATATCTTTCTTTTTAGCAAGATATTCTTTTGCATTTGTCTTTCCGTATTTCTGGGAAATCAGGCTGACGAACACATCAGTGGCGTCAAGCTCCCCGTCAAATACAGTGGTCACATGAATCTCTGTTTTGTTTTTTGCCATAGGCAGTTATCCTCCATACATGAAAATAGCCAGACAGAGGGTGTCGGCAACGAAGTCCGGCAACGGACTTCAAAAGACCTTGCAAACAATCTCAATCTGGCGATGGTTACTATTTATACTTTTCTTTTATTTTTTTGTTGTTTTGGTTGTTATAAGGGAGAAAAGCCCGGAAATAAGGGGTTTTTCCCGGCAACCGGCTCGGCAACGGGATAACAACAGGGGGTGCAACGGGCTGTCCTTTTCAGAATGGAAGCTCCATCTGTTCTGTGACCTCCACAAAACCGTCCATCGTTTTTTCAGACGGGTTGCCGGAGTCCGTTGCCGGGTTTTCACGCTCCCAGCCCTTTTGTCTGCCATATTCGGAAAACATTCTTGGGTTTGGGAAGTACCGCCAGCTGGAAATGCACTGGTTCATAATCTCGTTGATTTCCCGGATTTCCCATTGCTTCGGCTCGTCAAAAGCATGGTTCAAGGCTTCCTTATAGAGCTGCTTGGAGCAGACCATGCTCCCGGTGTATTTATCAAGATACGCCTGTATCATCCCGGCTTTGGTGTCCTCCGGCATAAAATCCCGCTGGTGTTCTTTGAGATACCGCTGCATGGCGGGGCTGAAAGCCAGCTTGAACCTGCCGCTTTTATAAATCTCCATCGCTTCCGCCCACATCTGCCCGATATAGGCTCTGGAAGCGGCTTCATCCTCCAAAATGTGAACTTCCGCCTGCTCCGGGTACACCATGACCGGGATAAAGCGGCGGTTGCCGGAACGGTCAAGGGGCAGGAAGTCAAGGGCATTGGAAGTGCCGCCAAACACGCACTGACGGGGGCGGTCTGCCGGGTGGGTTTCATAAGGTATCTTGTAGACCTCTTTCTGCCGGCTTAAAAATGACTTGATTTCCTCAATGCTCTTGGCGTTGGCGGTTGCCATCATTTCCGACATTTCAATAATCCAGTGACCTTGCAGCTTGCGGTACACATTGTCATCGTCCAGCTTCCGCAAATCATCGGAGAACCACTCGTCCCGGACTGCCAGCAGCCGGAAGAAGGTGGACTTTCCAGCCCCCTGACCGCCTACCAGACAGAGCATGATTTCAAACTTGCACCCCGGCTGAAAGGCTCGTGAGATTGCACCCAGCAGGAACAGCTTCAACGCTTCATAGGTGTAATCGTCTGCGTCAGCCCCCAGAAAGTGCCGCAGGCAGAAGCGGATTCGCTCTGTCCCGTCCCACACAAGGGTATTGAGATAGTCCCGGATGGGATGGTACTTGTTTTCATTCGCCACAATCCCGATGGCGTTATCAATCTTTTTCTCATTGGTAAGCCCGTAGGTTTCTTCCAGATAAAGAAGCAGATACTTCATGTCCGTATCGTTCAGGGCGGTGCTTTCTCTGTGAAAACCGATGGGCTTTATGATGTCCTTGCGGTCAGTCAGGATGTTGTATGCGATAGCCCCTGAAAGCAGAGGGTCACGTTGGAATACGGTCAGGCAGTTCCGTATGCTCTGACGGACACCGCCTTTCTCGGTGGTTTCCAGCCCCGCCTTGATTTCCTCAACGCTCTGGGGCGGCTGCATGGCGTTCATAGTGTTTTTTAGTTCTTGCTGCGTCTGCGGCTGCAAGTTCTGCCATTCGCTGTTCAAGCTGTATCACATCCTTTCCGTAGTCCGTAATCAAATCCGCTTTTTCCTCTGTTTCCCCGAACAGCAGCACATCCAGCAGATATTCCACTTGGGCTTGCTTCTGTAAGGCTTCCACAAACCGGGGATGAAAGGCTTCCTCCGGGGAGTGCGGGGCGTAGTCCGTTCTCCATGCCATCAGCAGATGGAGATAATCGGCAAGAATACGGAAGCAGCGATTCTTTGCTTCCTGAAACTGTTCCTCCGGGGATTTCTGCCGGGTCTTGGGCTTTTTTACCTTTCCCGGCGGTTTCCAGTCCTCATAGGAAAGCCCGAAGTCCTGTGCCAGCTGTACGGCGGCTTCTTTCTTTCCCAGCCCATACAGGGCGGCGGCAAAATCAATCACATCCCCATCCGCACCGCAGCCGAAGCAATGGTAACGCCGATCCAGCTTCATGCTTGGGGTTTTATCGTTATGGAACGGGCAGCAAGCCATCCCGTTCCGACCTACATGGATTCCATAATACTCCGCAGCCTGTCTTGTTGTGACGGACTGCTTCACAGCTTCGAATACATTCAAATCTATCCCTCCTTGAAAATAAGAAAAGCACCTGACATTCTCTAATTGAAAATGGCAAGTGCCTGTTAAAGTTCCATATCCTGTTGTCTGTGTTTCTCCTGTGCCGGGGCGGTTCTTTGTGCTTTTTTCTCGTCAGTCTTATCCTGCAAGACTTCTTTGATGGGCTGCTTCTTGGGCGGCTCTTTGCTTTCCTCTGTGCCGGGTGTGGCTTTCCGTACCCAGTAGCGGATGTCCCGCAGCTTCTTCAAATCCTCCTGTACCTCGGTCAGTGGTACTTTCAGCTCTGCGATTTCGCTGAGAAGCGTTTCCTGCTCCTGTTGCAACTCATTTTTCGTTTTATCCTTATCGTCCGGGTGCTTGGCAAGGTAGTCAGCGGCTTTCTCATACCGGGCAACCTCCGGGTGTTCCTGTTTGAATTTCCCCTTTATTTTCTTAAAAAATATCTTCTGGTACTTCTCATAGACAGCCTTACATTCCTTGCAGTCTGTCCGGCTGGCAAGAATCCCGTCAATCACTTTGCTCCGGGCTTCCTTTGGCTTCATCTGATTGCGGTAATCTGCGGCTGATTTCCCGGAAGATTCCAGAAACGCTTCTAAGTCCTCCACAGTGGAAAGCCCCTTTTGCCGGAGATAGGACAGGGCTTCGCTGACTGCCTTTAAGTCCTGTGAAGTTCCCCGGTTCTGTCCAGCCCTTGTCCAGTCCTTCCGTTCTTCCTTTCGTATCTCCATATACTTCATCAGCAGATTGGGAAGAAGTGTCGCTTCCTCCGCCGCCTTTTGTGCAAGCAGCTCCTTCCGTTTTTCTCCCAGCTCGGTAATCCAGCCTTTGAGGTTTTGGATAAGCTGCCGGATGGACTTCATCAGGCGGTTGGCGGCTCTGATTTCCCGGTTCAGGTTGCCGATATTCGTCTGGATACCTCGCTTTTCCATCTGCCGGACAGCAGTCCCCTCATGGACAGTGGGGACTATATCAAGCCCCTGTCTGGCATAGGAACGCAAGTCCACACGCTCCGGGCGGTCATTGGCGTCCAGATAGCGGTTCTGGATAACCTCCCATTCATGCCGCCAGATTTCACAATACTTCTGGTCGTTCCAGTCCACCGTATCCTCCTTGTGGCTTTTCCACCTGCCGGACGGCAGCTTTATCCGTTCCCCATTCTCGTCAAGGTCATAAACCTTGCGGCTCTTGGGAAGCCATTTTCCATGTTCATCCATTGCCCGCATGGTCAGCAGGACATGGGCGTGGGGATTGTGTCCCGGCGGATGGGGGTCATGGATGGCAAAATCAGCAATCATGCCTTTGGAAACAAACTGCTGTTCACAAAACTCCCGTACAAGGACAGCGTACTGGTCGGGCGGTATCTCTCTGGGAATGGTAAGCACCCACCGCCTTGCAAGCTGGGAGTTCCATTGCTTTTCCACCGCTTCGGCGGCATTCCATAAAGTATTGCGGTCTGCATATTCCTGTGGAGCATTTGCCGGGAGCAGGATTTCATTGTGGACGATACCACGCTTTTCCGGGTAGTGCTTTACTTGCTGGTCGTATTCACAGAACAGCTTTTCGCCGCTTTGGTAAGCAGCGGCGGCAACCGCAGACTGCCGCTGGCTGCGCTGAACAATCGTGATTTCGTTGTGTGGACAAGGCATTTCGTGTCCCTCCTTTCGCTAATTGGTGGATGGGGTGGCGTTTTACCACCTCATTTTGGGCAGAAAAAAAGCAGGAGACCTTTTTCAGATTTCCTGCTCGGTGTGCCACTGTGTGAGCGGCGGGTATTTAGTTGTAAAAGTTCGGGACAAGTTGACCCGATGTAAAGCTAACAAACTGGAATTGCACCAAAACAATCTAAGACAACAACGCTGCCCTACTTGCGATTTTTTCTTGTACTGCGGAAACAGTTTCTTGAATGGAATAAGTGGTCGTATCTATAACATTCGATTCATATATTCCCAGATTGCAAAATTGCTCCCACATGGTTTCTACCAATTCGATATTTGTCTTTCGGTCTAACTTTGAGCGTTCAACAGCTCGCTTCAAGGTTTCTTCCTTACTTGCCCTTAAAATAATATAATGCACCTCATAATGTTCCCGAACAAGACTTTGCCACGGCTTTAAAAACCACGGTCCGATAATACCGTCAACAATTACATCATATCCACCACGAGCATATCGCTTCGCAGCTTCTAAAAACGCTTCAATGACAATCAAATTTTGCTCATTTGATTCTGGCAAATGCGGTGGTATTGCCCCTTTACTCAAATAATGATAAAAGTCATCTGTGTGCATATGCACAGACTTTTCCAAATCTGATTCTTTTGCAACAGCAGATGCCGTTGTAGTTTTTCCTGTCCCCGGCGCACCTGTGATTACAATAATTCTACCTTGATTCATCTATATTTTACCTCCACAAATTACGATTTTCTTAATTCTACAAACTGGAATTTGAGTCTCTGTAAAGCTGGAATTAACCCATACAATTATTTTAATTTAGAGGTTCTTACGCAATTATCCGTATTTTGTAATTTTTCAATACTGGAATGCCAGTGTAAATCAGCATTCTCCATTTTTATTAAAGCGAAAAACGTAAAATTGCGGAAGAACCAATTTAGATATTCACAATTTTACTTGCCACAGTATCTCGAAAAACACTGTCATGTTCTACCAGGAGCATGGTCGGGGCAAACTCCGTTATGAGTTGTTCAATCTGCATACGTGAGTACACATCAATAAAGTTGAGCGGTTCATCCCATACATACAAGTGTGCCTTTTCACAAAGGCTTTTCGCAATTAGGACTTTCTTCTTTTGCCCGCCAGAAAAGTCTTTAATATCCTTTTCAAACTGTACACGCTCAAAGTCCATTTTCCTAAGAATTGCCTTGAACAAACTTTCATCAAGGTTGTTTTCTTCTGCAAACTCGGAAAGGGTTCCACATAAATACGATGTATCCTGTGGCACATAAGAAATTACAAGCCCAGAGCCAAGTGTTACTGTACCCGTATAATCTATGGACTGCCCGACTACCAACTTTAACAGGCTACTTTTGCCACTGCCGTTCTTTCCATCAAGCACAATGCGTTCTCCCTGTCTTATTTCAAACGAAACGGGTTCACAAACTGAAATGCCATCATAATAAACTACTACATTCGATAATGATGCAAGCAAATCTGTATGGTAATTAAGCGGTTGTATCTTGAGGGCTTCTGCGGTTTCCATATTTTTCAGCAATGCTGATTTTTGTTCGATTGTCTGTTGTTGTCTCGCTTCTATAGATTTTGAACGCTTCATCATTTTGGCGGCTTTATGACCGACATAACCTTTATCTGCTGCCCCAATTTTGGAAGCTTCTACACGTTCAGACCATACTGCAGCGCGTTTTGCCGACTGCTGTAATCGTCTGATGTCCTTTTGCAAACGTTCGTTCTGAGCCAGTTCAAATTCTTGCTGTCGCTCAAAATTTGACATCCATGATGAAAAGTTTCCTCTTTGCACTTCGATATTCGCTCGGTTAATCGATAGAATATAGTCAACACAATCGTCAAGAAAGCGACGATCGTGAGAAACTAAGATGAATCCCTTTTTCTTTTTCAGATATGCCGCCACACTTTTTCTCGCTTTGGCATCCAAATGGTTGGTAGGTTCATCAATCAGTAGGAAATGCCCTTCATTAAGAAAAAGAGCGGCAATCAAAACCTTTGTCTGCTCTCCGTTGGAAAGTGTTTCAAAAGGTCGCCAAAGCACATCGACATCAACATCAAGATAAGAAAGTTCTCGCATAAGTTCCCATTCTTCCGCAAGTGGGCAAATCTCCTGCAATATATCCTCTGTAATACGATTCTTATCTGAAACGGGATAAGGAAAATAATCAAACTGTACGGATGATAGGATTTTTCCACTATACTCATATTTCCCAAGCAGAAGATTCAGAAAGGTTGTTTTACCTCGTCCGTTTCTGCCCACAAAACCAAGCTTCCAATCGGTATCAACCTGGAAACTGACATTTTCAAAAACATTATCATAACTTGTCGGATATGAAAACGTAAGGTTTTCAATTTTAATCATTGACATAAATATTATCCTCCTTTGCATGTCATACGATACAAAGTCGGTTCGGTGAATGTTTACTACGTATAGATTTCACCAAAAGGAACCGACACTATACGGAGTGAATCATGTGTAACTATCTGTTCTGCACTATTCATAAAGCACCTCCAAAACAAAATAAGAGCCACAAGAAAGTTTATCCTTGCAGCTCGTCATAGCATAAAATAACACCACTAAGCAAAAGTGGCAACAGCACTATATTGAGTAAGATAGACATATAACTTTCTTGCAATAGACACAATAATGCCAAAGTATAGCACTACCGCATATTTTGATTTTATTTGCAAGAAAAGTTAATCATCTTCCCACCTCTTTCTAAATTTCAAAATATTATACCATAAATCGCAGGCAAATACAAGTGGTTATAAAAATTTAACAAATCGCTTATAATACAATCATATAACTTTACGCATTCCTTACTGACCGTAAAATTCCGATTTATTGCTGACTTTATTATACTTTATTGCCTATCGAAAAGATAGCATATTTTATGAAACTTGTCGGCTGGGAACAGCTTGCAACGCAAGGTGTCCCCAGATGACAAGTCCACAAAAGGGTAGCTGGCGGTAGCCAGCGCAGGGGAAGCGTAGCGTCCCCTGTATGATTTGGAGCAGACCATGACTGCGAAAAATCACAGCCCTCCGGCAAGGAGCCTTCGGAGAACGCAATGCACCAACCTTTGGGTGGTGTATAATTGCGCCCTTAGTAAACTAAGGGGTTTCCGGCTTCTCACGTTCCAGCAGTTTCTTCAATAGTTCCTGCGTGTCCTGCCTGTGAAAAATGAGTGTCAACAACAGCATGACATCATCATCTGTCAGGCGTTCCGGCTCTTGCAGAAAACTTTCCAGCATACCGCCACGAGTACAGAGCCGGTGTGTCCGTTCTTTTCGGGTAAGCTGCTTTAGCTGGTGCTGCAATGCCTTTTCATCATTGATGGCTTTCCGCAGTTTCTTTTCACTCTTTTCCAACTCTCGGTTGAGCTTTTCCAGCTTTGAGGTATCAGGCAAGGGCAGCGTCCTCCTTTCCCGGTATCAGCACATAAATCCTGTTTGGTTCTCCAACGCCCTGACGCACTCGCATGATCAGTCCGGCGGTTTCCAGTTCATTCAGAGAACGCTTGACCGTCATGGGGCTGCGGGACAGGACTGCGGCAATGGCTGTGACAGGGAAGCAGATAAACAGGATTCCGTTCTCGTCCTCCTGTCCGTTGGATAGCATAGCGTCCAACATCCGGCAGTACATGACCTTTGCGGTGCTGCTGACTGGAAATCCTGTCAACGCTCTGGGAAAGGGCATACAGGGCGGCAACGGTGTGCCTATCGTCATAAATTCAAAATTCATTCGGTGTGTTCCTCCTTTTTCTTTGCTCTTTTGGATAAATAACGGGGGCAGTCAACCACAACCGCCCGGAAGCTCTGCTTGCACCCATGCTTGCATTTCCGGCATAATTCGTTGTAAGTGACACGCCCCCGGTCATTGAGGTAAAAAGAAAGCTCATGCTTCCTCTTTTTGCTCATTCTCGGCATATTGCGTTTCCTCCCGTTTTAGTGTATAGTTTCGGGGCGATTTTCGGCAAAATTACGGTCATAGAGCCGTCTAAAATCTCCAGAAGTATCAGCAATAGGGTAGACTATCCCCCTATCAGATTGTCGTGTTTCGGTATCATTTCGGTATCAGTTCGCCAGTTCTCCCCGGTGTCGTTCCTCCCCTGAATCTCACAGCGGCGTATTGCTCCCTTTGGTACGCTCGTTTCGGTCAGGGTTCCTCCATATCCCTGCCAAAAGTCATGGCGCTACATCGCCGGGGAAGCATATCCCACACAGGCTGGTCATTCGATTGGAATAATCCATCGATGAACTACCTGTATCATAGAACATTTTTGTGCCCTGTGCCGTATGTCCACAAAGTAGGAATTAAGGGTAAAAATCAGAAATTTCCACGATTGCGGAAAGTATGATATAATCCAGTTAAGCGGCAGTAATGAAACCGCCGGAAAGGAGCGTGCGCCCATGAAAGGAGCGACAAGCATACAGGAACGCCTTTGGGAACTCCGCAAGGACAAAGGCTTAAATCTGGAAGAATTATCAGAGCTGACGGGCATTTCCAAATCAGCTCTTGGCAGTTATGAAAAAGAGGATTATAAGGAAATCAATCATGGCAACCTTATCACGCTGGCAGACTTCTATGGGGTTTCCGTTGATTATCTGCTGTGCCGGACAGAGAACCGGGAGCAGATCAACACGCCACTAACAGAGCTGCATTTGAATGATGAGATGGTGGCACTTCTGAAAGGCGGTCGGATTAACAACCGTCTGCTCTGTGAGCTTGCCACTCATAAGGACTTTATCAAGTTTCTTGCGGACATTGAGATTTATGTAGATGGGATTGCCACCATGCAGATTCAAAACCTCAACGCCCTTGTCGATACTGTCCGGCATGAAATCATTGAACGGTATCGCCCCGGCGAAGACGACCCGCATTTGAAAGTGCTGCAAGCCGCCCATATCAGCGATGATGAATATTTCAGCCACATGGTTCTTGATGACCTCAATCTCATTATCCGGGATATTCGGGAAGCCCACAAAAAGGACAGCGAGAGTGCGCCCCAGACCACCGTTGCCGATGAATTGAAAGAAAATTTGGAAGCGGTTGAAAATTTCAAGGGCAGTCGGGATGAAAAGCTGGTTGTCCTTTACTGCAAGCAGCTCGGCATCAACTATAAAAATCTGTCAGACGAAGAATTTCGCTGGCTCATTCGGATTCTACAAAAATCAAAGAAAACAGGAACTCCTATCAGTCAAAGGAAAAAACGGTAAAGAAAAACCGCTGTTGCATGGTTGTGTTTGCTTCCATGTAGCAGCGGTTGGTGCTATACTTATTCAGTTAAAATTTCAAAGCGATAAAGTGGAATTTATCTTAGAAATTACAGCAATGTTATTTTGATAAACTTTCAAGAATTGAAATATCATGCTTATCTTTATCTCTTAATTCATAACCTGAATGGAAAACTCTTTGGCCTTTTAAGGATATACAAGGAATTGTTTTTCCTTCAAAAAAAGCACTACCAAAGTAATCTTTTTCAAACTCATACCAGCCACCCTCTAAATCAGCTTGTTTTGAAGTTCCGTCCTCACTTAAAACGAACGGGTGAATGTCTAAGTAACCAAGTTCATCACTATATAACTCTATTCTAACCGGTTTCCAGTCTGTATCAATTTTATAGCCCAGATTCAAAAGCACATTTAACAATTTTTCCGTATGTTGAGCATCAAAATTTATATCTATATCTCTATGAATTCTTGTTTGTTTACCAGCTAAAATATCTACACCCCATCCGCCATCCAACCAGTATGTAATTCCAGTATTTTCGAATAATTCTATTACTTTCATTAAATCTTCTTTTGTTGTTATTTCTTTTCTACCCATACAAAGTCTCCTTTACAACTTCTAATTTGTAATAATCATTCTACCATACCGTTATGAATAAATCATCTCATGTAAAACAATTTCTTCTGCCCGGTTGTGAATGTTATTGCAACGCTGCACCCATTCCATTTGACGGGTACGCTTCAATTCCTCGGTCACGCCCTCGGCAGCTTTCATCTGCTCCATGATGGTGTCTAACCGTTTCTGTGCCTGTTCGTTCAGGTCTGCAAGATATGTCCACAATTCCCCGGTCAGGGTCAATGTGTGTAATCTGGCTGGGCAGACTTCTCTTAAATATTCCCGGTGCATCCGTCCGTACTTTCCGATGGGGCGGTGTTCCTCCGGCAACTTCAAGTCCGGGATGTAGTAATCTCCAACAAGGATATAATCAATTCCGTTTTCTTTTATTCTTGGTTTCAATTCGCTCATGTTCCTTACCTCCTGTGGAAGCAGGCTCGTCTGGTACTAACTCAATCACATCGGTAATCTCACAATTCAGCGTTTCGCAGATACGGGCTAATGTATCCATGCTGATGTGCTTTCCCTCTTTGCTCATGTTGGCAATCATATTTGTTGTCATACCAGCGGCAAGCCTTAAATCCTCTTTTCTCATATCACGCTCTAACAGTGTGTGCCAGAGTGGTTTATAGCTGATGTGCATATTGTTTTCCTGCCTTTCTATCCATACCACCGGAGCGGCTGCCCCGGCAGGAACTTTTCTCTTATTATAGCACCAATCTTGTGAAATCACAATTTATTCTTGTAGCCTGCCGCTGATACCGTCTGGATTGGCTTTTCCTTTCTTTTTGTTCCCTTTAATTAGCCATGAACTGCTTCATGCCCTGGGACTTTGCGCCGGGGTTATCGTTGCCGTAGCCCTCAAGCAGATTGATTGCACCCCAGATGCCAAGACCTGCGCCCAGAGCGATAACGAGAGTCTGAAGAACGGTTACTGCGCTATTGAAAAATGCCATAATATTTTCCTCCTAAAATTTGAAATTGTTTTGAGAATAGAAAAAGCCCTCCGTACTACCGGCATCAAAACCGGACGGAAGGCTTAGTTTACGAGAATCTTTTCAAGGAACTCCTCGACGGTTATCACGCCAAGTTTCTGTTCCATTCTGCTTCTTGCATATTCAGTTTCACAATCATATATATCACCACCACCTTTCATAAGAAACAGCCAATACATTGACTGCAACAAATCTTCACGAGAAGCACAGATTGTCGGTGAAAAAACGACAGGTGAAACCTTCAGAACCTCTGCGAGTTTCGCTGTGGTTTCTGCATTAGGGGTTCGAGCGTTTTTCTCATACTGAGCAATACGGACATCCGCTGTTTTCTCGGAATACCCCATCAGGAGTCCAAGCTCTTTCTGGGTAAGGCGGCGAAATCGTCTAACGAACTTCAATCGCTGCCCAATAGAGGTATCCGTGATCCACCAAGTCATTTTTTTTACACCTCGCTTTCTGCAAATTCTCGATATACAACCTCATTTTTTGCTCTGCGCTTGCCTACGGCTTCACTGGGAGCAAGGTCAGGGTAGGTTGCCTGCACTTTCTGTCTGCTTCTGCGGACAGTTTCAAACCCCGGAAAGCTGCGTCTATCCAGTTCCTTCAAAAACACAGGAACCGTCATGGCATGAATGTCGATGCCACGCAGACCGGAATAGTGTTCCAGTACCATCAGGTACAAATGATTGTCGGTATTTCTTGCCTTGTGGTCGTGTTCCAAGATGTTCTTAACCAGGGCAGATACCGTTTTCAGATTTTCCAAACAGAAACCTCCTTAATCCGCATCGACTACCACAAACTCATCACCTGCCTTGAGCTTCAACCTTCGACTCAGAAACTGCTCAATGTTGAACTCATTTCTCTTATCAAAGTCTGATGTGTACTTATAATTGGGGTGCTGCGTCAGATCGTACTTGTCAGAAAGAAACGGTCTGACACCACGCAACTGCAAAATACACTTGCTGCCATCCAGAACCGCAAGCTCATCTACGCTCGCAAGGTCTTTGCCTAACTTCTGATAATTCAAGCCGTAAGACGGGCTGTTACCTCTGGTGTTGGAGGTGTTGTAGGTGTCGATAGTTTCTTTTCCCAATGCCTGATTCAGTTCTTTGAGCGTGGTTGGCTCAGAACCACCCAGGAAAATTCGGGAATCCATGTTGCCGATGATGGTATCGGCATTGTCTTTATAAATGGCTTTCAGCTGTGATTGTGCCTGGAGAACAAGGCAAGCCGATATTTCACGGCTTCGGATTGTCGCTACCAGTTTTTCCAGATTGGGAATCTGACCGATGTTTGCCATCTCATCAATCAAGCAGCGCACATGAACCGGCAGTCTGCCGCCGTACACATCATCTGCTTTCTCGCACAACAAGTTGAACAGCTGTGTGTAAATCATGGAGATCAAAAAATTAAACGTCGCATCCGTATCTGACATAATCAGAAAGAGCGCCGTTTTCTTATCTCCGAGAGTATCCAACTGCAACTCGTCATAGGCAGTCACATCTCTGACCTCCTGAATATCAAAAGGAGCCAGACGAGCGCCGCAGGAAATCAAAATCGACTTAGCGGTCTTGCCGGCAGCCAGCTTGTATTTTTTATACTGACGGACTGCAAAGTGATTCGGCTTTTTCTTTTCCAGGGCTTCAAACATCAGATCCACCGGGTTCTGGAACTCCTCATCATCTTCCCGCACCTCCATTGCGTTCAGGAACTCAATCAGGGTGGAGAAATTCTGTTCCTCAACCGGAGCTTCATAGTGGATATATCCGATCAAGGCACAGTAGAGCAGCGTTTCCGCCTTCGTCCAGAACTCATCACCGGCTTTTCCATCACCCTTTGTGTTGGCAATCAGCGTTGTCACCAGTTTCAGAATGTCTTTTTCTGAATGGATATAGGCAAATGGGTTATAGTGCATCGACTTCTGAAAGTTGATGGTGTTGAAAATCTTGATGGTGTAGCCATGCTTCAAAAGGGCGTTGCCGCACTCAATCACGATGCTGCCTTTCGGGTCAGTGACCACATAGGAACTGTGCATCTGGAGAAGGTTTGGCTTCAACCAAAAGCGAGTTTTACCGGAACCCGAACCGCCGATAATCAGAACATTCTTATTTCGGGCATTGGCAGGATTCTTCGGGCGATTGCTCATCATCAGCCGCTCCGTTTTCGTCAGGATCACATTGTCCTCGAACTTTGGTGCAATAAACGGCTCAATATCTTTTGCCGTTCCCCAACGAGCAGAACCGTACTCAACATTGTGTCGGTACTTCTTTGCGTTTTTGCCTTTTAGATAGACAGCCAGCCGAAGTCCTGCGCCGCAGAGAATACCAATCAGCAAATCCAACGGGTGAAAGCTGGGAAACGGATTGTTCAGGGCTATCGGAAGGGCATGAAAAAAGCTGAGGATTTTCGCAGATGAATCTGCCCCCTCAGCCAATCTCCATGCTTCTCCTAAATTCGTAGCGAACAACCCTACCAGAAAATACGGTAAATTCAGAATCAGGAGCTTTTTCATTTTTCTCTTATCCATCACAGATCACGCTCCTGTTTCTTCTCTCGAACCTTCTTCGGAATCGCTGCGACAATTTCCTTGAACTTCTTCAGCTGCGCCAGAACGCTCGGCTTTTCATTCTTGGTTAATGCCCTTGCCTGATGTTCCTTGCAGATTGCATCCAAAGCATCTGCATCTTTAGAACGGACAAAAACAAGAAACCGGGGAGGATCAACGGACTTATCTTTTCTTACGGCAAAGTCCACGCCATACTTCTTGGCGAGCTTTTCAAAATCACGGATACTCTCTTTGTCGATCTCAACATTCGTAGCACCCTGATTCTGTCCCAAAAGCTGTTTCACGGATTGCTTTCCATGAACGGCAGGGTCTCGTGCCTTTTTCATCTTCACTTTTTCCCGGTGCTGCAAATACTTGCGGATACCGGCAATGATAGTGCGCCCCGTCAGCTTGGTTGTGCTGATCGCCAGGTTTACTGTTCTGTTTTCAACTTCTTCCTGCATGATTCATCACCTCCTGCAAGCAGTAGAGTGAACAGATTATCGTGCCATATCTCTGTGGTCGTAATACAGATTGCCCTTGGCAACTGCGGCATGGCTGATAATCTTGATATTGCCAGCTTTCTGGTTATCCAGAGCCTTCTGATAACCCACATCGCTCAAATACAGGCGATTTCTTTCGCCTTTCCAACCGACAGGCGATTCATCGGTCAGCACATCGAAAATAATCATGTGCTTGGTGGCGTCATCAAATCGTGCCAAGTCCATATAGGTATGTCCCTGGTACTCCTTGGCACCATCCTGAATCCGCTTTCGCTCCATCAGCTCTCCAATCGTCGAATTTCTTTGCATAAGAACCTCCTTACAGAACATCTCGGTCAGGGTTACTTTTGTGGGGAACCGAATCAGCTTTGACAGGTGCATCTTCTTTCTTCACCATGTCATCCGGCAGGGGAAGCGCCATAATGCTGCGCCCCATGCGTACAAAAGTCTCAGGCTGATGAAAGTGTTCCTCAAACTGCTTCATCAGTTCCGGGGACAGAGAACAAAAATCATCCTCGCCCAATCCCACAACCAGAAAATCACCGGCGATAATGTCATAAATATCGCCGTCATCATCACGCAGCGCACGGTTCAGTTCTTTGCCTACGAGTTTACCTTCGTCGTGCATCACCAGTGCAACCGACTCATTGAACGGATAAGTTGCCTCAATATCGCCACCTACGGCTTTCTGCAAATCCTCCAGCTCACAGCCGATCTGCACAGCCTGCGGATACATGAACGGCTTTACCAGCAACACATTCATGGTATCTGCCTGTTCTTTCTGAACCTCCCGTTCCTCGGTCGTGCCGAACGCAACACCGGTAAAGTTTTCGGAGTCCAGAATGTACTCCGAATTGTAATAAGCGGCTCTAACCTGTTCCTCTGCCGCATCGTGAGATTCTGCTTGCACCGTAACCGTTTTCTCCAAGGTTTCGGTGATCTTCACATCGTATTCTTTCAAGTTTCGATACCTCCGTTTCTTTGGAAATAAGAAAAGCGACCATCCATGAACCTGTTACAGTTCATAAATAGTCGCATCCACATCGGCTAAAAGCTCGAACAAGCAAATATCGTCCAGTTCGCAAATCAGGGAACCCATGTCGAAGAAAATATCGTCCTCGCATTCCACCGTAGTAACCACGCTGCGGTGTTCGTTAAGACAAATGGCTTCTTCCTTGTCCATCGTGATCGTAGACATACAGGACACCACATAGAATGTCATATCTTCTGCTAACCACAGCTCCTTGCTCTGAATCGTGCGAACTTTTTCATCGCCGCTCATATCTTCTACATAGGACAGAAGCCGCACGGCTCTGCTGTTCAGAAGTACCTTTCCCTGATAGTCGATACCCTCACCAGCAGAGGACAATACTCGATACTCGCTAATCATCTCGGCATTTTTCTGAAACGACTTTGCCAGAAGCGCAGGAGAAATATCATCGAACTCCTCACTGTAGTTTACGAGCATATCTACCATATAATCAGGATCGCAAAGGTCGTAGAGTTCTTCCAAAGCGCCCTGAATGTTTTTGGGTGTAAACATTTTTTACCTTACCTTTCCATTGATTTTTCTCTTTTTTTCTGCCATTGCTCCAAAAGCTGAATGATTTTATCCTCCATCTGCTTGTTGGTATAGGACTTCGGGAAGTATTTTCGCAACGAATCCGTTTTGAAGGTTACTCTGTCCAGCTCTCCCTTCTTGATTTCATTCATAATCTCGCACATCGCATCCAGCGTACACTCGCCCTCCTGTGCGAGCTTTTTAATTCGCTGTGCTTGCGAAAGGGAAGGAGCTGCTTGAGCATAATCCATTGCAGAAAGAAAATCCTTCTGTTCTTCACTTGCCAGATAGGAAAGCTCCACCGCAGGATTGAATTTGATCTGACCCGTATCTACCATATCCAGCAGTTCCGGAATCAGTTCGGTCAGACGGATATAACGGTGTACCTGATTTCTGCTTTCTCCTGCCTCCTGACCGACTATATCCATTGCCTGCAACTTCATCCCAACTTGGGATGAAGTTAAATCGGTGCGTTGACCTTGATGTTTAATCGCATCCAGCTTCATCTTATAAGCAAATGCTCTTTCACTCGGCAGGATACTCTCCCTCTGCAAATTCGCATCAACCATCAAAATAATGGCTGCATCATCGTCCAGGTCACGAACAATCGCAGGCATGGTTTCCTTACCCGCAAGCTCCGATGCCCGGTGCCGCCTGTGACCAGAAACGATTTCATAACCACCGTCGGGGTCAGGACGGACAATCGCAGGAGTGAGAACTCCGAAATCTCGGACGCTCTCTGCCGTTTTCATCATTTCTTCATCATCAACCACACGGAAGGGGTGTCCCTCAAAGGGGTGTAGCTCAGAAAGCGGAATTTCCTGCACACGCTCCTGCTGGGCTTCAGCTCTGGATTGATCGGTGGAGAAAATATCATCGTACCCCTTCAAGCTGATGTTTGCGCCTTTTTTCTGCATTGTTTAACACCTCCTTCGTCAGAATTTTATAGGCTTCGGCAACTTTGCCTTTGGGATCATGCTTGAAGATACTGGTTCCCTCTGCGCTGATTTCCTCTGCACGGACAGAGCGGGGAATGTCGGTCTTGTAAACCTTCAGCTTTCCGCCGTAGCTCTCCCGAATCAGATTGCTGATGTCTTTGGAGTAGTTGGTGCGGCTGTCCACCATCGTCAGAAGAATCCCTTCAATCCTCAGTTTCGGGTTGATTTGCCTCTTGACCTTGTTGATGGTTCCAAGCAGCTGTTCCAGACCCTTTGCAGGAAGGTATGCTGCCTGAACCGGTATCAGCACATTGTCGGCAGCTGCCAACGCATTGACGGTCAGCATACCCAAAGACGGCATACAGTCAAGAAGAATGTAATCATAATTCTGTTTGACTGTATCCAGGTATTGCCGGAGAATGGTTTCCCGGCTCATGGCATTGACCAGTGCTACCTCCATACCTGAGAGTTCGATGTTGGACGGCACCAAATCAACGCCCTCCGGATGATGAAGAATCCCTTCATCGGGAGTAATAGGGTTTTCCATCATAATCTTTCCCATCAGATCGGAAAGTGTCGGAGACAGATCATCCGGGCAGGGATTGCCCAAACTGACCGTCAGGGAAGCCTGGGGATCGGTGTCTACCAGAAGCACCTTTTTTCCTTCAAGAGCCAAGCCAACGCCCAGATTCTCGGTGGTGGTGGTCTTTCCAGTGCCTCCTTTCTGATTGACCACCGCAATGATGGTTGCTTTTTTCGACATTTATCGTCACTCTCCTTCCTCTCGCTTCATTTTCAATTTCTTAAATCCTCCTTCCAAATATCCGTGTGACATATCGTGCCGAACAAGAGCATCGTAGTAGGTGTCTATTGTCGTCGGCGCATTGTATATCGTAGTCAGCATATACTGACGGATATTTCTAATCTTTGTGGTGTTCTCCTTGAAGCAGTCCATAACATATCGAATGTGTTCGGCATTCAGTTTCATAAACCGACTGCGGACAATTTCTGCCGGACGCTCCTCTGCACCAATGCGAATCAACGGTCGCTTCGTGCAAACTGTTTCAACGATCAACTCCAGAATGTTATCCAGCATTTCGGAATCGTAAGGGTAATCCTTCTTCAACAAATCCATACTAAGCTGATCCGAGAAATAATCAAAGTATTCTTGATACCGGTCATTCTCGTCCATCATTCCACCATTTCCGGAAGGAAAGATAGAATCAGTATCACTAAATTCAGTATTTTTAATATCAGTATTATTACATTGTGATTTCGGAAGTTCTTGAGTTGTGATTTCCATTGTTCCAGAATTGTGATTTTCACAATTCAAGAGTTGTGAATCCACAGCAGAGATAAAGTTCTTCACATAGATCAGGTTGGGCTTTCCCAAACCCTGGCGCTTACGTTCAATCAATCCTGCTTTCTTCTCAAGTTCACTGAGCAGCTTGATAGCCTTTTGTTCAGCACAGTTCAGAGCCATCTTCGCTTCGTCGATTGTAAAAATGATATACACTCTACCGTTTTTATCTATCCAACCATTCTTGGCAGACAGGCTCATGCGGTCAAGCAAAATGCCATACAGCATCTTGGCATCGGCAGAAATATTCCAGAACCTCTCGTTCGTGAACAACACCTTCGGAACTCGATAGAATGTGAATAGATCGGATTGCTGACCGTAAAAATAATCAAAACTCACACGGCTTCACCACCTTCTTTCTGCGGAAAACTTTCTGTTGTCAGCGGAATGCTGCGGAAAGTCGTATCCGTCTTTTCGTAAGGACATCGGGCAAAATAGTAGAAGCGGTATTCCTGTTCATACACATCCATATCAACGAAGCCCCACTTCACGCATAACCTTCTTCGTACACCAACCAATGCACGGGTGATCTCGCCCATAGGGACAGCCATCACATTCCGACTTGGGTTTCGGCGGCAAAGAGATTAAGTAGTAGCAATTATTTCTACCCAGACGGCAGCCCTTTCTGCCATTCGTCCAGAAGTAGCAGTAATGACAGTCGCTCGGCTTGTCTGCGGTATAAACAGGCTTGCTCAAATAAAACACCTCCAATCTCTTGTATTTGCCCATGGGTTTGGGCATAAAAAAAGAGCGCCTATCCATCCCCAATGCGGGGCAAATAGACGCTCTATGTACATAACGATATTTAATTTTATCTGCTATAACTGCATGGTATTCAAAACATCCGCCTTTTTTGATTAGCTGGATTTTTGGCACGATTTTGGGGCTGATTAGCAGGAAGGGCATTTTCATTAGCAAGAACAGCCCGTTTTCTGCTAAAAATTAGCTGGCGATTTTGTCTTATAACAACCGTTCGATTCTGGAGGGGTTGTCAAAAATCAAATTTTGGAGTAGAATTTTATCTCATACAGTGAAAGAGCTTTTTCGTAGCTTTTTATATAAGAAAAGCCGAAAACCCTTGAAAACAAAGGCTTTCGGCGTTGTTCACTGGCGTCCATAAGAGGATTTGAACCTCCGACCCCACGCTTAGGAGGCGTGTGCTCTATCCAGCTGAGCTATATGGACGTGTCTGATATATGATTATAGCCCGATCAAAGTCGAACTGCAATCCCTTATTTAGTTTTTTTTGAGGTGGCCGTTGTAACGCAACCTTAGGAGGCGCTTGTTTTATCCGTTAAACTAACAGGACATTATCAATTATCTGCTCTTTAGCTTTATTATTCTACCATTTACAGAAAGAAAAATCAAGGGTCTGAATTGATCAGACCCCGTTTTCTATGTTTATTGAGAAATAAATGCTTTCTTTTCACCAGAATTCTCTGGTGCCTTTCCATCTTTCTCTACCAGTACGATTTCAATACCTTCCAGACGCTTTCCGAATCCTGCAGTTCCGGCCTCTTCGCCATTCTTTGCCCAGCCAAGCCATCCGTAATACTGCGCATGTACACGATAGTATACATCATACTTCTCTGCCATCTCATCCGTCAGTCTGATTCTGATTGCTTCTAGTCTCTTACCTTCTCCGGATGTTCCGCTTAAAGCACCATTCTTGCTCCATTTCGGTTCCCATCCATAGGTCTGTACATGAGTCTGGTACTCGATATCTCCATCGTATTCCTGATTCATCAGCTTAATGTTGATTGCTTCCAGTCTCTTGCTTTCTCCGGATGTTCCGCTCATTGCTCCGTCATATACATAATCCTGCCACCCATAAGTCTGTACATGGGTTCTGTATCCTACATAATAATGAACGTAGCAGCGATCTTCTGTACCGATCTTCTCCGGTGCATCTCCACCTTTGGCAACCAGAATGATCTTAATTGCTTCCAGTCTCTTGCTCTGTCCTGCTGTTCCGGCAACCTCGCCATTCTTAGCCCAGTTAAGCCATCCGTAATACTGCGCATGTACTGCATAGTATACATCATAGTGTTCAGCAAGATCTCCGGTCAGTCTGATCTTGATTGCTTCCAATCTCAATCCACTTCCTTCGGTTCCGCTCATGGCACCGTTTTCTTTCCAATCCTGCCATCCTTCTCTCTGTACATGAGTACTATACTCAATACCACCTTCGTAAACACCATTGTTATCTAATTTAATTCTGATAGACTCCAGTCTCTTACCTTCTCCGGATGTTCCACTGAGTTCTCCGTTAGATTTCCACTCTGGCTCTGTTCCATAAGTCTGGATGTGTGTCTTGTAGAGTACGCTTACATTAGATTTTTTTCCAATTGTACGCTCTTCCTGCGCTTTACATACTTCACAGGTTCTTATCTCGAGTCCTTCTTTAGACTCTGTTGGCTCAATCTTAACTTCCCACTCGCCAAACTTATGACCGGTTGCTTTGTTGACTACAGTTTTCTCACTATTGTATGCTTTTTCTCCATACTCTGCGGTTGCTGAATATATATTCTCTCCATCTTCCGTACAGGTTACTTCTTTCTTACTTTCTAACTTAACTTCTCCGACAACTGTCTGTCTATCTTCACATTTAGAGCATGTAAGCGTCAGTATTGCTTTATATGGTACTTCACCTTCTGCTTCAGTCCAGTCCCACTCTGCTTTATAATCATGTTCGGTTGAAGGACATATATTTTTGACATTCACATTGCACTTTGCCTCTTTGTCGCCATAACAAGCTGTAATAACAGCTGTTCCTTTTGAATTTCCAGTCACAATTCCATTCTCGTCAACAGCCGCAACTTCTTCATTGTCACTCCTCCACTCAATCTCACTCTGACTTTCCGGAGCCGGATCACAAACAGCCGTCAACTGAAAACTTTCACCAATATTTATTTCACAGGATGATCGATCTAATTCTATTTTTTCCGCGCGTTTATAATCCTTTCCTGCCATCGGGTAAACACTATAAAATTCTTCCGTAGAATATTCTTTATCACGTGTATGATTTCTAAAATTTTCATCACATTTCAAAAAGTACTGATATTCTTCCTTATTACAATCCCATGTAGTATCGGCATTGTAATAATACTTTCCAAGTTTTACAATATTCCATCCATGCGCTCCATTATTACCTGTTCCCGGAATCAATCGATTATCAACACCAAGTTCTAATGTCATCCTATAAAATAATAATGCATATCCCTGACAGACTGCTTTTCCATTTATCAAAGCCGCATAGGCTGTATATTTTAGTTTATAATCATCGTCATTTTCATAATCATATTCTACATGAGTACAGACATAATCATATATTGCCCGCACCTTCTCATAGTCATCTGCTTCATACACATTTAGTTCTGCAAGCACTTCATTTATTCTTTCATCCAGAACAGATTCTTGTTCCCCAGTAGTATAATAAGTACATGTAAATGTTATTGTCATACAACACATACCAGTATCGTCTGTAAAATAACTTGTACTTGCTTTACAGCCCCCGTACTGCCATTTTATGTAATCTCCTTCACTCGGATTTCCTGTATGCATCATTGCCAGATCCAATAATTGTTTCGCATATCCTCCCTCATATTCAGGAACCTGATAATAGACCTTAATGCTTTCTATTCTTTGTTTCATTCCTTCCCGGAGCTGAGCAGCACATTCCTCTATGGAAGAGGAATACTCTTCTTCAGCATACGCCTCGATAAACGAAGATTCATCGGCACTAACCAGATCCTCTTCACTTATGACATCATCATATAAAGGATTAATAAATGTCTCTTCAATGCGCCCCGTATTCTGATTGTCTATGATTTCCTCTGCCTCAACTCTAATGCCCGGAAATTGAACCATCGTAAGAATCAGAATAATAGCCAATATCCTCTTTACTGTTGCTCTCATCTCTTTTTACTCCCGTATTTTTACCATATATTCACATGTTACACCATTATCATACATAGTTATACCGGCTTTATCAAGTTTTACTTTATTACACAAAAAAATAGGTTGTGCTTTTGCACAACCTATCTCTTTTTTTAATTATTACTGATAAAAGCACCTTCTGTAGTTCCAGGAGCTTTTCCTCCCTTTTCTACCAGTACGATTTCAATACCTTCCAGACGCTTTCCGAATCCTGCAGTTCCGGCTTCTTCGCCATTCTTTGCCCAGCCAAGCCATCCGTAATACTGCGCATGTACACGATAGTATACATCATACTTCTCTGCCATCTCATCCGTCAGTCTGATTCTGATTGCTTCCAGTCTCTTAGCCTCTCCAGATGTTCCACTTAAAGCGCCATTCTTGCTCCATGTGGTTTCCCATCCATATGTCTGCACATGAGTCTGGTACTCGATATCTCCATCGTATTCCTGATTCATCAGCTTAATGTTGATTGCTTCCAGTCTCTTGCTTTCTCCGGATGTTCCGCTCATTGTTCCGTCATATACATAATCCTGCCATCCATAAGTCTGTACATGGGTTCTGTATCCTACATAGTAATGAACGTAGCAGCGATCTTCTGTACCAATCTTCTCCGGTGCATCTCCACCTTTGGCAACCAGAATGATCTTAATTGCTTCCAGTCTCTTGCCCTGTCCTGCAGTTCCGGCAATCTCTCCATTCTTAGCCCAGTTAAGCCAACCATATGTCTGAGAATGTACTGCATAGTATACATCGTAGTGTTTAGCAAGATCTCCTGTCAGTCTGATTTTGATTGCTTCCAGTCTCAGTCCGCTTCCTTCGCTTCCGCTCATGGCACCGTTTTCTTTCCAATCCTGCCATCCTTCTCTCTGAACGTGAGTACTGTACTCAATACCACCTTCATAAACACCATTGTTATCTAACTTAATTCTGATAGACTCCAGTCTCTTAGCTTCTCCGGATGTTCCGCTGAGTTCTCCGTTGGATTTCCACTCTTTCTCTGTTCCGTATGTCTGGATATGTGTCTTGTAGAGTACACTTACACTGGATTCTTTTCCAATTGATCTCTCTTCACGTGCTCCACATACTTCACAGGTTCTTACCTCAAGTCCCTCACTGGACTCTGTCGGCTCAATCTCAACTTCCCACTCGCCAAACTTATGGCCAGTAGCTTTGTTGACTACAGTTTTCTCGCTATTGTATGTTTTTCCTTCATACTCTGCAGTTGCTGCGTATACGGTCTCTCCATCCTCTGTACAGGTTGCTGCAACATCACTCTTAACTGTTACAACCGGTTTAAGATCTGTTACAACAGAATCACATCTGTCACATGTCAGGGTCAGATCAGCTGTATAAGATGTCTTACCATCTTCGCCCTCAACCTTAGTCCACTTCCATTCAGACTTATAATTATGACCTAATGCTTCTCCTGTTACCGTCTTGGTAGAAGTATACTCTTTATCTTCATGAGTTGCCTTAGCAGTATAAACTGTTGTTCCTGCCTCTGTACAGGTTGCATCTGTTGATTCTTCTGTTACCTTTGCAGTGATAGCCTCTGTTGGAGTTCCGCATGTTGTACACTTCAGAACTAAGCTTGCTACATAAGCTGTTTCACTTTCTTCGGTAGCTTCAGACCATGTCCATACTGCATGTTCTGCATCGTCTGCATATGTGTGACCTGTTGCCTTATAAGTATCTTTATGGGTATCTGTATACTCTTTTCCGTCATAGGTTACGGTTGCTGTGTATACGTCTTCTCCATCTTCTGTACAGGTTACTGCTTTCTGACTGGTTAACTTCACTTCTCCGTCAAGTTTCTGTTTGTCTTCACATCTTGAACATGTAAGAGTCAGTGTTGCTTTGTGTGGAACTTCACCTTCTGCTTCACTCCACTTCCACTCTGTCTTATAATCATGTCCTAATGCTTCGCCTGTTACTTTTTCTTCAGCTGTATATGTCTTTCCTTCATATTCAGCTGTTGCTTTGTAAGTTGTTGTTCCTGCTTCTGTACAGGTTGCATCTGTTGATTTTTCCTCAACTTCTGCTTTGATTGCTTCTGTTGCGGTTCCACATGTTGTACATGTCAGAACAAGACTTGCTTCCTTATGATCTTCTGACCATGTCCATACTGCATGTTCTGCATCGTCTGCGTATGTGTGGCCTGTTGCCTTATAAGTATCTTTATGGGTATCTGTATACTCTTTTCCGTCATAGGTTGCGGTTGCTGTGTATACGTCTTCTCCATCTTCTGTACAGGTTACTGCTTTCTGACTGGTTAACTTCACTTCTCCGTCAACTGTCTGTTTGTCTTCACACCTTGAACATGTAAGGGTCAGTGTTGCTTTGTGTGGAACTTCACCTTCTGCTTCAGTCCATTTCCACTCTTCTTTGTAGTCATGTCCTAATGCTTCGCCTGTTACTGTTTCTTGAGCTGTATATGTCTTTCCTTCATATTCAGCTGTTGCTTTGTAAACTGTCGTTCCTGCTTCTGTACAGGTTGCATCTGTTGATTTTTCCTTAACTTCTGCTTTGATTGCTTCTGTTGCGATTCCACATGTTGTACATGTCAGAACAAGGCTTGCTTCCTTATGATCTGGTGACCATGTCCATACTGCATGCTCTACATCATCTGCATAAGTATGACCTGTTGCTTTATAAGTATCCTTGTGAGTATTTGTATACTCTTTTTCACCATATACTGCGGTTGCTGTGTATACGTCTTCTCCATCTTCTGTACAGGTTACTGCTTTCTGACTGGTTAACTTCACTTCTCCGTTAACTGTCTGTTTGTCTTCACATCTGGAACATGTAAGGGTCAGTGTTGCTTTGTGTGGAACTTCACCTTCTGCTTCGGTCCATTTCCACTCTTCTTTGTAGTCATGTCCCAATGCTTTGCCTGCTACTGTTTCTTTTGCTGTATAGGTTGTTCCTTCATGTTTTGCAGTTGCAGTGTAAACTGTCGTTCCTGCTTCTGTACAGGTTGCATCTGTTGTTTCTGTTGTAACCTTAGCATCAATAGCCTCTGTTTTAGTTCCACATGTTGTACATGTAAGAACAAGACTTGCTTCCTTATGGTCTTCGGACCATGTCCATACTGCATGCTCTGCATCATCCGCATAAGTATGACCTGTTGCCTTATTTACTATTGTTTTTTCACTATTGTATTTTTGGCCTTCATACTCAGCTCTTGCTACGTATACGGTCTCACCATCCTCTGTACAGGTTGCTGCAACATCACTCTTCACTGTTACTTCAGGTTTAAGATCTGTTACAACAGAATCGCATCTGTTACATGTCAGTGTCAGACTTGCTGTATAAGATGTCTTACCATCTTCACCTTCAACCTTTGTCCACTTCCACTCTTCCTTATAATCATGTCCTAATGCCTGGCCTGTTACTTTTTCTTCAGCTGTATATGTCTTTCCTTCATATTCAGCTGTTGCTTTGTAAACGGTTGTTCCTGCTTCTGTACAGGTTGCATCCGTTGATTTTTCCTCAACTTCTGCTTTGATTGCTTCTGTTGCAGTTCCACATACTGTACATGTCAGAACCAGACTTGCTGTCTTATGATCCTCTGACCATGTCCATTCTGCATGTTCTGCATCATCTGCATAGGTATGGCCTGTTGCCGGAATTGTGACTGCATGTTTTTCAGATGTTACTGCCTCAATTCCTTTTCCTGCCTCACCTTTTACTGTAGCTGTTGCTGTGTATACATTCTGTCCATCTTCCGTACAGGTTGCTGCCTTGCTTTCTTCTTCAACTTTTGTAACTACAACCTCTACATCATCCTTTTCATACTTTGTTCCACAGCCATTGGTACATGTAAAGACTGCTGTTGCATCTGCTGTATAATCTTTGTTGTCTGACCACTCGAATTCACATTCATATTTATGGCCTAATGCAGGAAGCACAACTTCTTTAGTATCTGTTACCTTAAGCTTCTCATTCTCTTTTACAGTTGCTGTAGCTGTGTATACAACTTTTCCTGCTTTATCACAGGTTGCCTCTGTAGTATCTTTTTCTACTTTAACTTCTACAGCATCACCTTCGAATTTGTGCTCGCTGTTATTCTTACATGTGAAGACTGCTGTTGCATCCCACTCACCTGTGCCATTTCCAGCTTCATCAGTCTTCTCTACCCAGGTAATTTTACCTGCGTAATCATGTCCGGTCGCCTTATAAGTATCTTTATGGGTATCTGTATACTCTTTTCCTTCGTAGGTTGCTGTTGCTGTGTATACATCTTCTCCATCTTCTGTACAGGTTGCTGCCTTCTGACTGGTTAACTTCACATCTCCGTCAACTGTCTGTTTGTCTTCACATCTGGAACATGTAAGGGTCAGTGTTGCTTTGTGTGGAACTTCTCCTTCTGCTTCGGTCCATTTCCACTCTTCTTTGTAGTCATGTCCCAATGCTTTGCCTGCTACTGTTTCTTTTGCTGTATAGGTTGTTCCTTCATGTTTTGCAGTTGCAGTGTAAACTGTCGTTCCTGCTTCTGTACAGGTTGCATCTGTTGTTTTTTCCTCAACTTCTGCTTTGATTGCTTCTGTTTCAGTTCCACATACTGTACATGTCAGAAGCAGACTTGCTGTCTTATGATCCTCTGACCATGTCCATACTGCATGCTCTGCATCATCTGCATAAGTATGGCCTGTTGCCGGAATTGTGACTGCATGTTTTTCAGATGTTACTGCCTCAATTCCTTTTCCTGCCTCACCTTTTACTGTAGCTGTTGCTGTGTATACATTCTGTCCATCTTCTGTACAGGTTGCTGCCTTGCTTTCTTCTTCAACTTTTGTAATTACAACCTCTACATCATCTTTTTCATACTTTGTTCCACAGCCATTTGCACATGTAAATACTGCTGTTGCATCTGCTGTATAATCTTTGTTGTCTGACCACTCGAATTCACATTCATATTTATGGACTAATGCAGGAATTTCAACCTCTTTAGTATCTGTAACCGGTTCGATATCCTTGCCTTCGTCACCTTTTACTAACGCTGTTGCTGTGTATACAACCTTTCCTGCTTTATCACAGGTTGCCTCTGTAGTATCTTTTTCTACTTTAACTTCTACAGCATCACCTTCGAATTTGTGCTCGCTGTTATTCTTACATGTAAAGACTGCTGTTGCATCCCATTCACCTGTGCCATTTCCAGCTTCGTCGGTCTTTTCTACCCAGGTAATTTCACCTGCGTAATCATGTCCGGTTGCTTTAACCTCATCTACTTTGGAATCTTCAAAGGTATAAGGTTCTTCACCTTCTGCCTTCGTATAGGTTGCTGTAGCTTTGTAAACAGACTTTCCTGCTTCCTCACAGGTAGCTGCTACACTGCTCTCTTCATCCAATACAACGGTAGCTTCCAGTCCTTTTGCAGAATCTCCACAAGCAGAACACTTGATATCAGCAGTTGCAGTATACGGAATTTCTGCATCTTCCTCTTCTGCATCTTTCCATGTAAATTCAGCTACATAATCATGTCTTCCTGCCTCTGTAGTTTCTGTCTTCTTTGCTACAATCTTCTTACCATCTTCGGTAGTTCCGGTAGCTGTACAGCTGATTGTAAGACCTGTATCACAGGTACCGCTTACAGTCTTGGATTCTTCATCTACTGTAAGTTCAACTGGGTTTTCCAGTGTTGCAGATAAAACTGCATTAGCTGCGTTTTCTTTAGCCTTTGGATCATACTGATTTGCTCCCAGTACATCCAGCTTCTTATTCTCGCATACTGCACAATGAATGTTACCTGTTACTGTTGCTGTAGTATTATCTTCAGCCCAACTTACATTTGCTTCATCTGCTTCATATGTATGACCTGCAGTCTCAACAGCATGATCATAGATTTCTTTTTCTTTTTCGTACTCAGCCTTTCTTTCCTCAAATTCTTCATCAGATTCCTGCTGATTCTGCTTCGGCTCTGTAGGCTCTTCAATTGAGAATCCGCATACAGTGCAGACATAGCAATCACCTGTATTCCAATTACCGCTGTCATTCTTAGTATAATACTGTTCTTCAAAGTGAACGTAGTGATGTTCATGAGCTGTTCCTTCATTAATTACTCTGGAACCATCTTCAACGGCGCCACATGTAGTACAACGATTCTCAGTATAACCATCGCGTCCACAGAATGTTTCTGTTACACTTTCATAACTATGATTTGTGCACATTCCGGACATATTAATTGTGTCTACAAAAACTGCACTCCACATGAACTCATCGTTGTCATTCACTTCCTTGCTGAATCCCATCTCTTCAAGCTCTGCTTCGCTGTAGTCGGAATCCTGCGTATAATTGCTGTAATTCGGATTGTAATTACTTTCCTCGTATTCATATCCATAGCTTGAAATATCATTTACAGTTTCTTTACCAGAGATAAATCCAAGGTTTGTTGCAACAGATACATACATTTTTCCATCTTCTTTGATTGTCATTGCTGCAATCGGACGATTTGTAAAGGTAAATTCACCCTGGCCTTCACTGCATGTTGTAAATGCCATTCCTCCAAATGGATTGGTATTATCGCGTGTTCCTGACACTTTATCGTATTCTTTTACAATTGAAACATTACCGGATGAAAGGTCATAGCTAAGAATACAATTACTCAGATTGAAGTATACCTTACCATCATACATAGCAGCTGTGAGCATGATAGATGGATAAATATTACATTCTTCTTTATACTTCGCAAATAAATCAGTCAGAAGTTCATTATCGACCATCTTTCCTGATGCAGGGTCATAAACCTGTGCAGAAAGGGTATTATCGTCATCATCCTTTGGATTGAAATTGATTAATGTAGTAAAGTCAGAATCTGCTCCTCCTGTCTTATCTGTATCGCTAATCGGATGATATACAATTTTATAATCCGGGTCAGATCCTGCCATCAGAGCTTCCCAATCCCCTGAATCCATATTATCCTGATTCATATTATTGAACTCTCTCATCATAGAAAGCTGATCTGTTGAATCATACAGATAATAGAAATTCCTTCCATCTGAATATGCATTACTTGAAATACGTGCAAACCAGGAATCTTCATATGAAGTATTTTTTGCAGCATCTTTATACAGCGTTGCAATTTCCTTCATATTTCCATCATAAAGTTCGCGTGCGGTACTGTCACTGAACAGGAAATACATATGGTTCATCGTACCATCGATCTCTACACGGTCACGATTCATACATTCTACATAAATGTCTGCATAACATGGGTCAACGTAATACCATGTTCCATCAACCTTAACTGCATTCCAGAAATGAACCTCACCAAAAGGAGCTGACTCACCAAACATGGATGTTTCTGCATCGAAGGTAATACGAACCATATCAACGATATAATCTTTTTCAATGTCCAGTTTTTTATTTCCATCTGCATCTGTAGTATAGTACAGTTCTTCAGGAGTCTTCCAGTTTGCAGAATCACTCATGTCAGTTTCGGCACCATTCACACCATAGTATTCCGGGCTCATATACTGTAAAATATAAGAAAATGCTTTAGAATAACCGGCACATACACCAGTTCCCTCAGCAAGGATACCGATATGGTTACCTTCCCATGCACCGAGAATACCCTGTGTCAGACCCTCTGCAGCCTGCTGAGCGTAAATCGGAATTGCCTGGTTAGGACTCATTCCACCAAGATCATCGAGTGGCTGATCCATCTGATAATCAATTACTGTCTCAAATGGAACTCTAACCTGATTTCCTTCTTCATCCGTAATAGGATTACCATTATCATCAGTTTGAGGCATTCCATTTTCCACAACATCATTTACTGCATCTTCTGCAATTTTTTTAATTTGCGCCTGTGTTTGTTCTTCAGCGATTGCTTTAGTTTCTTCATTATCTTCCATTCCACTGTCTAACAATCCCTGATATACCTGCGCATAAATATCATCATGAGCAGCATTAGCCTGTTCCAATGCCTGATTATAAACAGCATCTTTAATTCCCTCTGCAATCTTGTCACGGAACTGCTGCCTAATCTGCTGCTCATACAATTTATACATTTCATCATAAATTGTATCATGATATTTATGCTCCTGAGGATCCTGAGCTACCATAAGCGGATCGTCCTGCTTGCCATCACCATCCGTATCGCCCTTCATAATATAGGCCATATCAAATGTAGCCTGATGTGCGATCCAGTCATTCAGTACCAGTAGCTTCTGAGCCATTGTCTTGGCACCGGATTTCTCTACTTCTTTTATCGCTTCATCACGTTTTGCTGCAATAGCTTCACCATAAAACTCAACACCAAACTTATCGGCATACAGGAAATTCTGAATCATTCCCATCAGATCGTCAAAAGAATAATTTCCGCTTCTGACATCATCTACTGATTTACCTGCAAGAACAAGCATCTCTCCCAGAACACCCAGACCGTCCTTATTATCATTATAACTAAGGAAAAACGGCTGCTGTACACCAAGTAAGTTAGCATTGGCTTTACACTGATCCTGATACTGTCCCCAAACATAAAGAATCTGCTGAATCTGTTCTTCGGTCAGAGCAACCGATTCTCCATCTTTATTCAGTACCTTGATATCGCCCAACTCTTCTTCGATAGTTGTCGTTATCGGGTTGCTTTCATCAACCGCTACTTCACCTTCTACAGATACACTATAAGGTGTTACATCAGATACATCTAGATCCGCTGCATTGACCGTATAGGTACCGAAGGTTTCCACAACCGTTGTAGTCTGCGGCTGCGCTTCTTCCACTTCTTGATTAGAAGCTTCTGCGTTATCTTCCGTCACAGTACTTTCCACAGTTTCTGTCTGTTCGGATGCCTCATTATCAGCAGGGGATGCATACACAGGCACTGAGAACATACTAAAGACCATTGAGACTGATAAACAGAGACTCGCGAGTTTTTTCATTCTCTTTTTCATATTCTTCCTTCCTTTATTAATTATTTTGTAGCATGTTAATAAGTTTCCACTGAAATGCTGCCGACATAAATTTCAAAAATGAAATCTCCCCATAATTTCAGCAGAGGGTATACCCCATATTCACAATACCATAATCTGCCTTTTATTTCAAGAAAAAGCCGTTGTAAAAACGGCTAAAACCACTTTTACAACGGCACTGTTTTACTTTTAAATTATCTACTAATTATTCCACAATTTTTCAATCTGTGGTGCAGCCAGATACATCTGAACTGCAGCGTTTGTGGTAGCTTTTACGCCTGTAATCTGAGGTGATACGTAATAACAATAGCGTACACCATTTTCTACATCAATATCTACATAAGAAGTATCGCCCTCGATCACTGCGATTCTGCTATAAGAACTTTCACCGAATTTCTTACGGTAAACTCTGTACTCACTTGCTTCTTTTACTGTTGTCCATACAAGCTCAATTCCATCTTCCGTATTGCAGCATTCTACCTTAGTATGAATAATAGATTTTGTCTCAGACCATGCTGAATAATAAGTATTAGAAGCAACTGTATTGAAAGCACGTACTCTGACGTAATATCGTTCTCCTTTTCTCAGTCCTCCGATTACTTCCTGAAGTTTTTCAGTTGATGGAACAGTAATTGTCTTATCTCCATCAAAAGCACTGTTATTACAGTAACTGATTTCGTAGCCGGATGCAATCTTATTCTCAGTCCAGGAGATTTTCATCTTTCCATTCTCTGCATTCTGCAGTCTTTCAACAATTGCTGCTGTCAGCTCTTTTCTATTTGTCTTAAAATGGAAATACGGTCTTTCCTTAATTACGGTAATCTCAACCGGATATTCATGTTTCTCAAGTGCAGCAAAAATTCCCGGCTTTGCATCATCCAATGTCCATCCATCTTCCAGAATGACAAATAAATACGGTACGAAATATCCCTCGTGATCCTGATCAGGTACTATACAGAAGAAACCATCATTTACACCTTCAGCTTCAACTACACGGCTTTCCATTCTCATCATAAACAAATATCCGCCGCCGTAACGTTCTGAGAATCCACGTCCGAGAATATGAAGAATACCATGCTCTGTAATGTATCCGATATCACCTGTATGTAACCATATTCTTCCATCTGCATGTGCGATCAATGTTCTGTCAGTCATCTCTTCGCCCATGTATCCACTGTAGCCAAGCATTTTAGCCGGACCATCCATACATACTTCTCCGACTTCTCCATAACTTTTCTCTTCTAAAGTTTCAGGATCAAATATGGAAATCACAGTTGCAGGCATCGGCATACCAACACATCCATCCTTTAATGGGAATAATGGATTTGGTAAAGTAAGACAGGAACCACCTTCACTCTGACCATAAGCAGCACTTAATGGCTGATTACAATTATGTTTATGGAAGTATTCTTCGACTTCACGATATTTTCTGTCACTCAATGCTTCAGCACCAGGTCCGATACTTCTTAAATGTGACATATCGTAATCTTCCGGAATTCTGCCATTTTTCATTAGAATTTCATACATCATTGGTATCTGTGCCCAGTAATTTGGCTTCAGCTCCATAAATCGGATATCCATATCATTAATCGGACAATATGGATCCAGAATTACTCTCATTCCGGCAGACATTGGAAAAGCCATCATGGACACTGTTACTGCAATTAATGCAGGTGTCAGAATTGGAAGCCACCAGGTTTCCTGGGTTTCTGAAGGCTGAGCAAAGATTGACATCTGATATGCCACTGCTACAATATTAGCCCCGGAATGGATAACCAGTTTTGAAATTCCGGTAGATCCGCTTGTATATGCCCCAAATAACGGTCTGTCTGGATTTTCAGGAACAGCAAAATCTCCAATGTATTTTCTTCCCAGATCCATGAATTCATCCCATGTGAGATCTCCCTCTGTTGTCTCCGTCTCGCTGGAATAACGGGATTTAATTTCTTTTGCAATATAATCCGGAATGCTCTTTTTATCTGCATAATCATAAGGAGAAACCTTAACCATTCGAGTCATAGGTGTTGTAGCACGGAATAATTCTTCATCATCCTTTGAAGTATAGTCGTGTACAAAAGCTGTGGATGCTTTTGATTTACGTATAGCAAAGCAAAGTTCTTCCGGAACATCATCACGGCAGATCAATGCAGCGCCAATCTTTTCAGCTGCCAGAAGAAGAATAATATGTGCCGGAACAGCCTGAACAAATACCGGAATGCGATCTCCTTCCTCAAATCCAATCACTTTTAAAGCTTTTGCTGCAACTTCTGCTTCATTCCATATAAATTTCCAGGTATATTTCTTACCATAATATTCAATCGCTTCTTTATTTTCATCCGGATTTTTCATCCTTAAGAATGCTTCCAATGTCATCTTTGGAACTTTTAAATTCTGAAATTCCTCCGGATAGTATTTAAGCCACGGTTTATCGATACTTGCTTTTCCAGTCATTTTGTTATCCATAATATTCATGTACTCCTTTGATTTTTCACATCTTTCGTGATATAAACGATTGAACATAGTATATCATGACATAATATGGAATACTCGAGAATCAAATTGCTAAAAAACTTAAAAAAGTGAATCACATTGAGTCATGTGATTCACTTTTTTCATTTTAGTTTTTTTCTTTTTCAAGATTTGTGGTAAGTTCTATACTTCGCATCATATGTTTCATATATTCTGTTACCATTGTTCTGTCTTTTAGAATTACATTATCACCATAATTCCAGAGTTCTTCAAAAGTTCGTTCAAAGATTCTATGCATATCCATGCGATTTATAATCATTACATTATTCGGGCTTCCCACATGTTTTAAACGCAGATGAGTAATTGTATCTGCCAGAAATGTACTCTGATTATCAGAATAATCAAAATCAAGGCCAAATTTTCCATAAACCAGTCTTATATCCAGATTATGATTATTTTCACATAATGACAGAATATGTTCCGCACAGCGCATTCTCTGATTAGCGTTCAGATATATTGGATGATTAAAAAAATCTATTTTATGTTCAATCACCATATTGGAAAATGCCGCCTCAGAAATCAGTATTCTTACATTTGATTCCTGAATAACCTTCTGTGTTAATTTATGGATCATACGGACTCTGTCTTCATCTAATATTTTTTGCTCTTTGCATAGTTTTTCAATTATTTCTTCAAAAAGATCATCCGGAAGAAAATGTTCTGTCAGATGTCCGATTTCCCACCTGAGGTTCGGAGAAAGCAAAGTATGAGAGTATTCAAAATTTGATATCATCTCTCTTATATTTGTCGTACGGAAAAGTAATCTCTCACGGCTGCACTGCATCCTGATATTCTTATATATCGTATTACATGTGTCAGAATCTTCACTTACTCCAACAGACATACAGATATTCCGATTGATCAGTATACCTGAAATAACAAAATCATCTCTTACGGCAAATATCATTTTTCCCATTGCCTGACTGTCGCCATATAACTGAAAATCTATCATAGCATTGTCCGAAATTAAATGAATCAGAAAAAAAGTATCTTCAAGATATCTCCATTTATCAGGTCTTATATTGATCACCATTGAGTAATGGACATCCGGATATCTGGTAGTATCCGTCACACGCTCATTATCAATCGTGGTAAACTGTATACGGTCTTCATAATCCATAGTCATCAGATCCATTAAAGATACAATATTTAATGAATTTACTCTTCGAAGTACAGGATGATGCATTTTTGAAATATATTGCCTGATATTCATTTCCGGAAAATACTGCGTCTTTGGTGCCACTTCATGTCCGGTACTTTTCTGCAATTCTTTTACATATAGATACTCTGCCTCCAGATTATCGTAAATTGCCAATTTCAGTTCGTCACCATTTTTCACCTTATAAATGCCAAGAAGATTTTCAAGTCCTCTGTCACTTGCATCTTCGACAATGCAATCACATATTCCTTTCATAACCTTTTCTGCAGTTTTTTCAGAAGGAATCATCCGGCCGCTTACCCATTTACTGATATACGATACATCATATTGAAGCTTCTGTGCAAGCATATAATTTTTGAGTTCTGCTTCTTCCATTAGATTATCCAATAACTGGCTAAATCTGTTTTTTTCTTCCACTTTACACCTCTTCTAGAAATTTATTTTTCCCTGAAGCCATATATCGCCTTTAAATCTTCTGCCCGCTTCCGGTTCTCCGATAACTGAATTTTTAGGAACACAAATGTCAAACGGAAGTTCATTTACATCAAGCCTCATTTTATATAAAGGCTCTTTTGTATCTTTGTTCTCAATCATCTCAATACTAATGATTTCTCCCAAAATGGAATATCTGTCACACTCCATACCATAAGGCATAAAATATGTATCCACAATACTGAATATATCTTCCGTAATCAATCTTCTGGATACTTTCGAATAAGTATCCATATCATCCAGTGTCAGTGTCTCCATTGCATCCTGGTCTCCGCTTCTTGCTGCGCTTAAAAGAATTTTTCGATCTCTGGATTCTTTTTTTATCTGTTCCTTTTGTTCTTTGTTTTTCATTACAGGAAGAAGAATAGTTCCTTCATTGCATAATCCCGCCAGCGTTATTGACTCACTGCCAAATCGGTTCTTTCCCGCCTGCTTTTCTATCAGATATTCTGCTGTATTCTGCAAATGGAAAATCAGAGTAATTCCAATTCTGGAATCCTCACATATTCCGATATATGCTTCTCTGTCCATTCTTCTTTCTATTGTCACCTCCGCACAGGAGGATATTCCGCTGCCTGAAAAATAAGGATAATAATACTGACGTTCAAAGTGTTCTGACTCATCCATATCTCCACACACCGAAATACCGATTCCCGTTCCGCATTCGCGTCGAAACTCACAAAAATCTATCTCTCTGTCCAGGGCAACTAATTCATGATGGGTATAGGTTTTTTCCGTCTCCTTAAGATAATGATTCCATATCTTTTCTGACTTAATTTTTCCATATCCTATTGATTTTAAAAATATATGCATATTATTTTTTCTTCTCGATTTTTGTCATTCCACCCATATATGGCTGTAATACTTCCGGAATACGTACAGAACCGTCTGCCTGGAGGTTATTTTCAAGGAAAGCGATCAGCATTCTCGGTGGAGCTACTACTGTATTATTTAATGTATGAGCAAAATATTTTCCATCTTTTCCTTTTACACGGATACCAAGTCTTCTTGCCTGTGCATCACCCAGGTTAGAACAGCTTCCTACTTCAAAATACTTTTTCTGTCTCGGAGACCATGCCTCTACATCACAGGATTTTACCTTCAGGTCTGCCAGATCGCCAGAGCAGCACTCAAGAGTACGTACCGGAATATCCATTGAACGGAATAAGTCCACTGTATTCTGCCATAATTTATCATACCATTCCATACTTTCTTCCGGCTTACATACAACGATCATTTCCTGTTTTTCAAACTGATGAATACGATATACTCCACGTTCCTCAATTCCATGAGCTCCCTTTTCTTTTCTGAAACATGGAGAATAGCTGGTCAGTGTCTGAGGAAGCTGATCTTCCGTTAACATAGTATCAATAAATTTACCAATCATAGAATGTTCACTGGTTCCAATCAGATAGAGGTCCTCGCCCTCAATTTTGTACATCATTGCATCCATTTCAGCAAAACTCATAACACCTGTCACTACATTACTTCTGATCATAAACGGTGGAATACAGTATGTGAAGCCGCGGTTGATCATGAAATCACGCGCATAGGAAATTACTGCTGAATGAAGTCTTGCAATATCGCCCATCAGGTAATAAAAACCATTTCCTGCAACCTTTCCTGCACTTTCAAGATCAATACCATTGAAGCTTTCCATAATCTCTGTATGATAAGGAATCTCATACTCCGGAACAACAGGATCTCCGTATTTCTGAATTTCTACGTTCTCACTGTCATCTTTTCCAATCGGAACAGAAGGATCAATAATATTTGGAATAGTCATCATGATTTTTTTAATTCTTGCCTCTACATCCTTCTCTTCTCCAGATAAAGCCTCTACTCTGTCAGCATTTGCCTGAACCTGTTTTTTCAATTCTTCTGCTTCTTCTTTCTTTCCCTGTGCCATACATGCACCAATCTGTTTGGAAATTGTATTTTTTTCAGCACGAAGTGCTTCTACTTCCTGTTTGATATCTCTGTTTCTCTGATCCAGTTCCAGTACTTCATCTACTAACGGAAGCTTATCATCCTGGAATTTCTTTTTGATATTCTCCTTTACTGCTTCTGGATTTGTTCTTACAAATTTAATATCTAACATTTCTTCACCTCATTAAACCTTTCTTATAATTAGTTATTACTTTTAATATCTGTGTCATATGCTTCACTGAAGATTGCTCTGTCAAGTGCTTCCGTCTCTTCTTCCGCAAGTTCTATATAACTTTCACCCTTTACAATTTCTTTTAGATAAGTGTAACATCCTTCTCTGCTATGCATCGCATTCAGAATCCATCCACTATTATTTCCATCCAGCATTGCAATGACAAAGCTTAGCTTTCCACCCATTTCATTAAATGCATCGTATCTCACAATACCAAACTTCTGGAAATTTCGGTCTACAATACGACTCATTTCCTTTACATCCTGTCTGTTCTGTTTTGTTAGTTTGGCAAGAGTATCTATTTCTGAAAACTTTGATAAAATACTCTCTTCAAGATTCTTTCCATCTTTTCCCCTCATAAACGAATTATAACTGTTTTTTAACCGATCATACTTCATACTCACATTTACATATAAGGCAAACAAGACGATTATGAGTACAATCAAAAATAAAAAGATGAATGCCGGATCTATTCCAAGCTTTGCTAATATTTTACTTTCCATACACCCTTATTTCCTTTCATTTATTCTCCCTTTTGCAATGACATTATCATTTCAAACATACGTTCTAATTCTTCGTCAGAGTAATACTCTATCTCTATCTTCCCCTTTCCATTTCCTTTGGATGTCACATTTACCTTTGTTCCCAGTACCTGTTTCATCTTATTTCCAATATCCTCGTATATAAAAGCGTTCTCTACTACTTTTTTAGGTTTTGGTTTTTTGGGATTTTTCAATTCTTTTATCAGTTTTTCTGTTTCACGAACACTTAACTTTTCATCAAATATTTTATTTGCCAGCTGATATTGTTGTTCCGGATCATCAATTGCCAGAAGAGCTCTTGCATGTCCCGTGCTTATCATATCATCTACTATCATCTGCTGTACTTTTTCATTCAATTTCAGAAGACGCATAGAATTAGTAACCGCTGTCCTGCTCTTTGATACTCTTTCCGCCACCTCATCCTGTTTTAAATTAAACTCAGTTAATAATCTTTTAAAGGCCATTGCTTCTTCGATTGGATTCAGGTTTTCTCTCTGTATGTTTTCAATAAGAGCAATTTCTACGATTTCCTGTTGGCTGTAATCCTTTACAATCACAGGTATTTCCTTAATTCCGGCAAGTTTTGCTGCTCTCCATCGTCTTTCTCCTGCGATTATTTCATAATAATCGTTTTGTTTTCTTACAATTAATGGCTGTAATACACCAAATTGCTTGATAGAATCTGCTAATTCCAGAAGTGAATCTTCTTCAAAATTTCTTCTCGGCTGATTTCTGTTTGGCTCTACCATATTTATTTTTACCATTTTTTCGCCTTTTTCAGATACTTCACTACTCTGAGAGACCATCTCCGACGATTTAGATACAGTTTTCGCAGAATTTCCGGCTGGTATCAGACTATCAAGGCCTTTTCCTAGTCCTTTTTTCTTTACGGCCATATTATTTCCTCCTGTTAAACTATCTATTAATCACTTCTTCTGCTAGCATTCGATAACTTTCTGCTCCTGTAGATTTTGTATCATATTTATTGATAGGCATACCATAACTGGGAGCTTCTGCCAAACGAATATTTCTTGGTATTATGGTTTTATATATATTCTGATTAAGATTGTCTTTTACATTTTCCACCACCTGAAGGGATAGATTTGTTCTCGCATCGTACATTGTAAATACAACTCCCTCTATCTCGAGCTCCGGATTCAGTCTTTCCTTAACCAGTTCAATTGTATGTATCAACTGACTCAATCCTTCCAACGCATAATATTCACATTGAATAGGAACCAGAACACTGTCAGCTGTTGTCATAGCGTTAACTGTTAACATACTTAATGATGGAGGACAGTCTATAATCACAAAATCATATTCATCCTTCACTCTATGTATCGCATTTCTTATAATATATTCCTTATCTTCAACCCCTATCAGTTCAATCTCAGCTGCAGATAAGTCTATATTTGTTGGAATCACATCAAGATTTTCTAATGCTTCCTGACAGATTACTTCATTTATTTCTGCTTCTCCTATAATCAGATCATAAACTGTTTTTTCTGCATTATCTTTGTCAACACCCAGTCCACTTGTCATATTTCCCTGTGGATCCATATCAACCGCTAAAACTCTTTTTCCTTTTTCAGCCAGACAGGCGGATAAGTTGATTGCAGTTGTTGTTTTTCCTACTCCACCCTTTTGGTTCGCTATTGCTATAATTCTCCCCATATGTTCATCACCTTTCTTTTACTAAAACTAGTATATCACTTTTTCTTTTTATAATCCACCAAATGTTTCACGTGAAACATTTTTCTACTTTTTAACCAAATGTTTCACGTGAAACATTTTCACTTTTTAGCGCATTTTGAAAGATAGTTCTAAACAATTACTTAATTTATATTTATTCATCATGTTTCGTTGATGACTTTACCTCTTTGTGATAAACTATTTAATAAGAAAAAATGAAGGAGGCTTCATAATGGGTTGGAAGAAAAAGATTACTCTCACAACGTTATTAACTGGTTCTGCTGCAATTGGTATACATTTGATAAATAAAACAATTTACTTATCTTCTATCGTAGACAATAATCTTAACAATAGCGATGGTAATTATTATGAGTGGAAATTTGGAAAAATATTTTATAAAAAAACAGGAAACGGAAAGCCTATACTTCTTGTTCACGATTTATCCACGTTTAGTTCGGCTATGGAATGGAAAAAAATAATAAAAAATCTCAGTCATAATCATACGGTCTATGCAATTGATTTATTAGGCTGTGGTCGTTCAGATAAACCTAATATCACATATACAAACTTTTTATATGTTCAAATGATTACAGATTTTATTAAAAATATAATCAATGAAAAAACTGATATTGCAGCAACAGGTTTATCCGCCAGCTTTGTATTAGGAGCTTGTCATAATGATCATGATATCATTGATAATATTATTCTTATCAATCCGTCCGATATTAAAGCAACATCTAATATACCAACTAAAAGTACAAAAGTACTCACAAAACTGATTAATCTTCCTCTTATTGGCACATTATTATATAACCTCTTGACTACAGAAAAAAATATTCAACTGACTTTCTCTGAAAAGTACTATTATGATTGCAGTAAGATTGATAATCAACTAGTAAAAACATATTATGAAGCTGCACATTGTGGAAATGCTTCTTCTAAATTCCTTTTTGCAAGTATTTGTGGATATTATACAACAGCTAATATTTCTTTATATCTTGAAGGGCTAAACAATAGTATTTTTATATTTGTAGGAGAAAAAGAAGAAATTCAAATGGAGTACGCAAAACAATATCAGACACTTTTGCCTTCTATAGAAATAATAGAAATAGAAAATACAAAATTTCTTCCTCAATTGGAGAAGGCAGATGAATTCACAAAAAATGTTTCTATACTTTTAGTTAGTGACTATACTTCAAATATACCTAATTAGTTAGTGCAAAATGCGGGTCGTACAATCACGCCCCGCATTTTTTCATCTAAAGTTCTTTTACTTTAACTTAATGGTTCTTTTGCCGGCAAGCCAGCTTTTCTTGGATATTTTTTTGCCGTGTGTTCTTTCTTTTCTATTTTGATAAAAGAACGTTTAATATCAGTTCCCGGCAATTCAAATTTCACTATATCTTTTATATCTCCGCCAAGGATTTTAACTGCTCTTTCTGAATTCTTTAGTTCTTCTTCTATCTCTCCAGATTTATATGGTATAAAGAATCCGCCTTCTTTCACATATGGGAGACAATATTCAGATAAAGTAGAAAGATTTGCTACTGCTCTGGAAACACATAGATCATAACTTTCTCTATATTCCTTCTGCTTTGCAGAATCTTCTGCTCTTCCATGAATTGTCTCAATATTCTGAAGTCCCAGTTGATCTATTACTTCGTTAAGGAATTTAATTCTCTTATTTAAAGAATCCAGAAGAGTAATTTTCAAATGTGGAAATGCAATCTTCAATGGTATTCCAGGAAATCCCGCTCCGGTTCCTATGTCTATTACAGATTCAATATTTTTTAAATCCTGAATTTTCACTATAGATAAACTGTCAACAAAATGCTTTTCATTTACTTCTTCATATTCTGTGATTCCCGTCAAATTCATCACTTTATTCCACTCTACAAGAATCTCATAATATTTATCAAATTGCTGATACATTTGTTCTGTAAGAGATATATTTAATTCATTTAATTTACTCTTAAATATTTCACTCATTTTATTTTCTTCCTTTTATCGAAACTGTTCCAGATAAACAAGTAAAACAGATATATCTGCAGGCGATACACCCGATATACGAGATGCCTGTCCAATAGAAACAGGACGATACTCTTTTAATTTCTGAACTGCTTCTATTCTTAGACTTTTCACTGCATCATAATCAATATTATCCGGTATTTTTTTATTTTCCAGTTTTTTAAACTGTTCAACCTGCTTTTTCTGCCGTTTTATATAACCATCATATTTTATATTTATGTTAACCTGTTCCAAAATCTCATTTTTTAATCCCACAGGAAGTTCCGAATGCATTTTATCCAGACTCTCAAGTTTCTCATAGGATAATTCGGGGCGCCGTATTAACTCCGCCAGTGTTGTCCCGGAATTCAGAGGTGTACTTCCATACTGCTTCAAAATGTCCTGAACTTCCGCATTAGCACCGATATTAACATGCTCCAGACGTTCAATTTCTTTTTCAATCCAGTACATCTTATCCACAACTCTCTTATATCTTTCTTCTGATATCAGTCCTACTTCATATCCTATTCTGCTTAATCTCTGATCAGCATTATCCTGACGAAGCAACAGACGATACTCAGCCCTTGAAGTCATCATTCGGTAAGGCTCATGGCTTTCTTTAGTAACCAGATCATCAATAAGCACACCAATATATGCTTCTGATCGATCCAGTATGATTCCTTCCTTTCCCTGCAGTTTTCTCGCAGTATTAATTCCTGCCATCAATCCCTGAGCTGCTGCTTCCTCATAACCGGAGCTTCCGTTAAACTGTCCTCCACTGAACAGCCCCTCCACATTTTTGAATTCCAGAGTAGGTTTTAACTGTCTTGCATCTATACAGTCATATTCAATAGCATAAGCATTTCTGACAATTTTTACATGTTCCAGTCCCGGGACAGTTCTGTACATAGCATACTGAACATCCTCAGGAAGAGAGCTTGACATTCCTCCGATATACATTTCGTTGGTTTCAAGTCCCTCCGGCTCAATGAATACCTGATGGCGGTTTTTATCCGCAAATTTTACCACCTTATCTTCTATAGACGGACAATATCTGGGTCCGGTTCCTTCTATCATTCCAGAAAAAAGAGGAGATCTATCCAGATTATTTCTTATAATCTCATGGGTCTTTTCATTTGTATAAGTAAGCCAACAGGAAACCTGATCTTTCTGTATATCATCCGGATTTGTCGTAAAGGAAAATGGAACAATCCTCTCATCTCCAAACTGCTCTTCCATTTTTGAAAAATCTACTGTATTTTTATCAATCCGAGCAGGTGTTCCTGTTTTAAATCGATACATTTTTATTCCCAGTTTTTTCAGACTGTCTGTCAGGTAATTTGCAGCCTGGAGTCCATTAGGACCGGTATTTGTGCTGACATCACCGTAAATACATCTGGATTTCAGATAAGTTCCCGTACACAGTATCACTGCCTTGCAACGGTAAATTGTTCCGGAATAAGTCTGCACTCCCGTCACTTTTCCATTTTCTGTCAGTATTTCTACTACTTCTGCCTGCTTTAACTCCAGCCTTTCCTGATTTTCCAGAACCTGCCTCATGGTCCTGCTATACCAGGCTTTATCCGCTTGAGCGCGCAGAGAGTGAACCGCCGGCCCTTTAGACTGATTCAACATTTTGGATTGAATAAATGTTTGATCAATAACCTTTCCCATCTCTCCGCCTAAAGCATCTAGTTCCCGCACAAGATGACCTTTGGAACTTCCTCCTATATTCGGGTTACAGGGCATAAGAGCTACGCTGTCAATACTTACTGTAAATACAATTGTCTCAAATCCCAGACGCGCACATGCAAGTGCTGCTTCACAACCCGCATGTCCCGCTCCGATGACTGCAACATCATAATAATCTTTATTTTCCCATACAGAATTTGCTGAATATTTCATTTACCAAATCTTCTCCTATCGTTTCACCGGTAATACTTCCAAGTGATTCGTATGCATCCATCAGATCAATGGAATAAAAATCCTCCGGCATCTGATTTTCAATACTCTCCACTACCTTTTTCATACTCTCAAGAGCCTGAATTAACGCCGTCTTATGACGCATATTCGTAATATACACTTCACTGTTAAATGAAAGTTCACCATTATAAAACATATCTTTCAAAGTCTGTTCCAGAATATCTATGCCATTCTCATTTTTTACAGATATCTCAATAATCGGAACATCCTTCCCTTTAAAATATATTTCTGTTATCTCATCTTTCGTTACTATCATATCTAAATCTGATTTATTTAACAAGACAACAGCCTTCTTTTTTTCTATCATCCGGAAAATTTCTTCATCATTTTCATCCAGAGGAGAAGCTGCGTCTACAACGCATATAATAAGATCTGCATCCTCGGCATGACTTTTTGCCTTATCCACACCAATCTTTTCTACCACATCACTGGTATCTCTGATTCCGGCGGTATCCATAATATTAAGTGAAATTCCCTGAAGATTAATTGTTTCTTCCAGTACATCTCTGGTAGTTCCGGCGATATCTGTTACAATTGCTCTCTCCTCACCTAAAAGTGCATTCAGAAGAGAAGACTTTCCCGCATTCGGTTTTCCTACAATTACTGTCCTAATTCCTTCTCTCACAATTCGTCCATCATCCGCAGAATCAATCAGTTTTCGAAGTTCCTCTATAATTTCCCGTGAAACTTTCATTAATGTCTCGTCATATCCATCCAAACTGATGTGTTCCGGATCATCCAGTGCTGTCTCAATAAATGCTGTATGATAAATAATTTTATTTCTGATATCTGTTATCTTCTGTTTCACATTTCCTTTTAACTGACTGAGTGAGCTTTTTAATGCATATTCATTTTTTGACTGAATCACATCGATTACTGCCTCCGCCTGTGAAAGATCAAGCCTTCCATTCAGAAAAGCTCTCTTTGTAAATTCTCCCGGCTCTGCAGGCCTTGCCCCGTATTTGATCAAAGTTTCCAATACTTTTTTTACTACAAACACACCACCATGACAATCAATCTCAACTGTATCTTCACCTGTAAAACTATGTGGCCCTCTCATCAGCATAACCAGAACCTCATCTATTACATCATCTCCGTCTGCAATATATCCATAATGAATCGTATGAGATTTCTGGTCTTCCAGTTTTTTTTCACTTTTCCCTCTATATATTCGATCCGCAATCTCTACTGCTTCACTTCCGCTCATTCTCACAATTCCAATTCCTGACTCTGTCATTGCCGTAGAAATAGCCGCTATTGTCTGTGCCTGATTTTTCATCATTAAACTGCACCTCCTAAATCATATAATTCAAATACGCCTTCTGGAAGATGAAAAAAATAGGGGCATAGCCCCTATTTTTAACGTCTTACTAAAGTTACCACTACACGACGGTAAGGTTCTTCACCTTCGCTGTGCGTTGTTACTGACTTATCTCCCTGAAGAGCTGAATGAATAATTCTTCTCTCATATGGATTCATCGGTTCTAATGAAACCGGTCTTCTTGTCTTCTTTACTTTGTGTGCAATATTCTTTGCAAGATTCTCAAGTGTTTCTTTTCTTCTTCTTCTGTAATCTTCTGTATCAAGTTTTACTCTCACATAACCATCCTGCATCTTGTTAGCAACACGATTTGTCAGATACTGAAGTGCATCCAGAGTCTGTCCACGTTTTCCGATCAGAATTCCCATATTCTTTCCGTTCATCTCGATGCTGAGAGCACCCTCTTCATCTATCTTAGATACAATCTCAACTTCCATGTCCATGGTTTTCATCACACTATAAAGGAATTCTTCGCATGCCTTAATCGTTGCATCTTCAACCTTTGCAAGTTCAACCTCTTTGATTTCAGGTTTTTCTTTTTCAATTTCCTTTTTAGTTTCTTTCCGATTTTCTTTTTTCTGATCTTTCTTAAATTCTTTCTTTGGCTCTTTTTTTGTTTCTTTTTTATTTTCTTTCTTGAAATCTTTTTTCGGCTCTTTTGCCGGCTTATCTACAGCTTTTACTGCAGCTGCATCTATGGATTCTTTCTCTTCTTCTTTCTTTGGTTCTTCCTTTATTTCAGGCTCTACCTTCACTTCAGGTTTTCTTCTTGCTTTAATTACGGCCTGTTTCATTCCGAAACCAAGAAATCCTGCACTTCCTTTTTCTATTACATCATAATCCAGTCTGTCACTTGTTACACCAAGCTGTATAAGCGCTTCTGTAATCGCATCGTCCAGCGTTTTAGCGGATACTGTAATTTCCTCCATACTCTCTTCCTCCTTACAGTCCTGAAAGATTAATCATTTTCATTGAATTTTTTAACCATATTAGCCTTGGAAGCCAGACTTCCCGGTTTTGCATTATTTCTCTTTTCCTGAGCTTTCTGCAGTTTTTCTGCTTTTTCTTTTTCAGAAACTGTAGATTTTTTAGCAGAACCAGAAATGTTTCTTGTATTTGTCTGAGCCATCGCATTGATTTTTTCTGCTCTCTCTCCACGTTTTTCACGTTTCTTAGCAGCTTTTTCTTTATTCTTTTCAATCAGATCTTCAACAGACATCTTTTTCAGATGATTATTAATAAGAACCTGCTGTACACATCTTACTATCGCACTGACAATCCAGTACAGACCGATACCAGATGAAAGTGTAAATACCATAAATACAGAGAATAAAGGCATTGTAACATTCATGGTATTCATTGTAGATGCCATCGGATTATCTTTATCAATACTCTGTCCGGAGATAGCCTGAGATAATTTAATACTCAGATACTGTGTAAGACCGGAAATAATCGGCAATGCAATACAAACAACAATTACCAGCGCCGGTGCCATATCGAAAGTATCTCTTGCCTTGATCATTGCTGACGGTGACATAGACAGATTCGGAATCAAAAGAAACTTATGAACATCTGCAGTCGCATTTTTAATTGCAGGAACATATCTTTCCATATCATAAATAACCGGATAAAGAGCAAAAAGCAAAGGCATCTGAATCAATAATGGAAGACATCCTCCCATCATGGATGAACCATATTTATCATAAACCTGCTGCATCTCTTCCTGCTGCTTCAGCATAGATGCCTGATCTTTTTTATTTTTATACTTCTTCTGAATTGCCTGCAATTCCGGATTCATAACAGAAGACATTTTTGTTGTTCTCTGCTGTTTCAATGTTAATGGCAACATTAGAGTATATACGATAATTGTATAGATAATAATTGATAATCCTACAAGACCATTGTCTGTTGGAAGCATATTATCCAATACAGTATAAATACCCTCCATAACCTTACCAAGTAACCAGGCAATCTGTCCAACAATCGGCCAGTCTGCGGTCGTTGCAGCCTTGGCTGCTAATAAAATACCTGACATTATTATTTCCTCCATCTGTGTTATTAGGGAACCGGATCATATCCTCCTTTGGAAAATGGATTACAACGCAGTATTCTCCACACAGCGAGAAGCCCCCCTTTTAAGGCACCATATTTTTCAATGGCTTCTATTGCATACTGAGAACAGGTAGGAAAATATTTGCAGGAGGAATATCCCTTCAATCCTGATAAATATTTCTGATAAAATCGTACCAGTCCTATAAACACTCTTTTCAACTTCTCGTCACTCCATTTAAACTATGTTTCCGTTCTTACTAATTTGTGAAGACGTCCAAGATGAAGCAGAGCACTTTCTATTTCCCAATATGTTCTTTCTTTCGCCCCTGCTCTTGCTATCACTACAATATCATACCCACACATAAATTTGTCTTCACTGAGCCTGTAGCTCTCTCTGATCAATCTGGTTAAGTGATGTCTTACTATACTATTTCCTACTTTTTTACTTACGGAAATTCCGAGTCTGTTCTTATTTAAATGGTTTTCCAACACGTACATTACGAGATAACGGTTGGCATTTGAATTTCCCTTTCGATAGACAGTCTGAAAATCCTTATTTTTTTTTAATGATTCGGAAAATTCCATCGTCATTTCCCCTGTCTTTTTTTTGTAGAAGAAAAGGCCACAATATATGCGGCCTACGCTGACAACAGTTTTCTTCCTTTAGCTCTTCTTCTTGCAAGTACTTTTCTTCCACCTGCTGTGCTCATTCTTGATCTGAAACCATGAACTTTTGCTCTCTGTCTCTTTTTTGGCTGGAATGTCATTTTCATTGATATCCACCTCCTTGTATTTTATACAGGATGACACCTGTTCATTTCTAAAGACATCGCAATTTATTATATAAAAAAAAACGCTGTACGTCAAGCAATTCCTTCTATTTATATTAAAAAAATCATCATTTTTCTTCTTATTCAATACATCTCTGTTTTTATGTTCCAAAAAAGATATCCACAAAATGTTGATATCTTTGTGATTTTATGATGATAACATAAAAATTTCTATCAAAAAACCAATCACCTCCGCACTTTTTTCATTTCATAAAGTTATCAACATTCTTTTTTCATTGCTTAAATTTTTATTTTGATGTAGAATAGTAAAGAGTGGTTTTTTATGCCCAAATGCTTGAAATGTACAGATTAGGAGTTAAACAGTAATGAACATCGTTGAGGAAAAATGGTCAGAAATCATAGAATATCTTCGGGTAGAACACGATTTATCCAATGTATCTTTTACAACATGGATCCTTCCGTTAAAAGTATATAACGTGGTTGATAATACCGTGTTCATCCTGGTAAATATGAATTCCAGCGTCGATTATATTGAGAAAAAGTACCTTCTGCCTCTGAAGGTTTCTATCGCAGAGGTTACAGGAATTGAATATGAAGTCACTCTCATCTCCGAAGAGGATGAAAGACTTGCCACAATTGAAGAGATGGCATCAAAAGCAACAGAAAAAAAACATACCAGATCTGCTGCTGAGAAAGCAGGACTGAATCCCAAGTATACTTTTGATACCTTCGTTGTAGGCGGTAATAATAATTTTGCACACGCCGCATCCCTTGCAGTGGCGGAATCTCCGGGAGAAGTATATAATCCTTTGTTCCTTTACGGAGGTGTTGGTCTTGGTAAGACACATTTGATGCATTCTATTGCACATTTTGTATTGAATAAAAATCCGAAAAAGAGGGTTCTTTATGTAACAAGTGAAACATTTACCAATGAACTGATTCACGCTCTCAAGAACGGAAAAGAAACATCCATGGCAGATTTCCGTGATAAATATCGCAACAATGATGTTCTTCTTATTGATGATATTCAATTCATTATCGGAAAAGAAAGTACGCAGGAAGAATTCTTCCATACGTTCAATCATTTACATACATCCGGAAAACAGATCATTATCTCCAGTGACCGTCCTCCAAAGGATATCGAAACACTCGAAGCAAGACTTCGTACCAGATTCGAGTGGGGTCTGATCGCAGATATTTCCGCTCCGGATTATGAAACAAGAATGGCTATTCTTCAGAAAAAAATAGAGCTTGACCATCTGGAAAAATATAATATTCCTAACGATGTTCTGGAATATATTGCTACAAATGTTAAGAAAAATATCCGTGAGCTGGAGGGATCCCTGAACAAACTGATTGCTCTTTACCGTCTGGAACAGAACAAGAGAGAAATCGATATCCCCCTTGCAGCTGAAGCATTAAAGGATATTATTTCTTCTGAAAATAACCGTGTCGTTACTCCTGAACTGATTCTTGATATCGTATCCGATCATTTTGGAATTTCAGTTTCAGATATAAAGAGTGGAAAGAGAAATGCCGACCTTGCGACTGCAAGGCAGATTGTCATGTATCTTTGCAGAAATATGACAGATGTACCTCTCAAATCCATCGGATTTCTTCTTGGAGGCAAGAATCACTCTACGATTAAGCACGGAGTAGAAAAAATAGAAAAAGAAATCAAAGAAAACGAAACATTAAACAATACGGTTGACATTATTAAGAAAAAGATTAACCCTATTTAAAAATGTTCATAACTTTGTCAATTATATGTGGACAACCTGTTAATTGCTTTTTGATAACTTTTCCGTTACAGAGAATGAAAAAAGTTGTCCTCACTACATCAACAGACAATTTTTGAGATTTCAACGTAGTTTTTGAACGTGAAAATCCTTGAAAATAAAGGGCTGAAGGCACTTATCCACTTATCCACAGCCCCTACTACGAAGAAGACGAAATTATTTTATATTATATATTTATAACAGCGCGTGAAAGGAGTTATACACATATGAAAATCATATGCACAAAATCAAATCTGGTCAAAGGAGTGGGTATCGTATCAAAAGCAGTTCCTTCCAAGACCACAATGCCTATATTGGAGTGTATTCTCATTGACGCTACCATGGACATTATCAAATTAACTGCCAATGATATGGAACTTGGCATTCAGACAGAAATAGAAGGAGAAATCATCGACCACGGAATGATTGCAATTGATGCAAAGATATTTTCAGAGATTGTAAGAAAACTACCGGACAATGAAATTGTAATCGAGACCAATGAAAACCTTCAGATGACCATTACCTGTGAAAAAGCGAAATTCGATATTTCAGCAAAATCAGGAGAAGATTTTTCTTATCTTCCTATCATCGAGAAAAACGAGACGATCCTTCTTTCTCAGTTTACGCTGAAAGAAGTAATCCGTCAGACTATATTTTCTATCGCTGACAATGAAAGCAATAAATTAATGACAGGAGAATTGTTTGAGATCAATAACAACGTACTGAGAGTTGTTTCTCTTGACGGACATAGAATTTCTATCCGTAAGATTCAGCTGAAACAGGAATATCCTGACAGAAAGATTATTGTTCCGGGAAAAACACTGATTGAAATCAGTAAAATTCTTTCGGGTGAGGTAGAAAGTGAAGTATGTATCTACTGTACAGATAACCACATTGTGTTTGAATTTGATCATACAGTGGTGGTTTCCCGTCTGATAGAGGGAGATTATTTTAGGATTGACCAGATGCTCTCCAGTGATTATGAGACAAAAGTAAGAATCAATAAAAAAGAACTCCTTAACTGTATAGACAGAGCAACTCTTCTGGTAAAAGAAGGGGATAAAAAACCTATAATTATTAATATTGGCGATGAGATTATGGAACTTAAGATCAAATCACAGCTTGGTTCCATGAATGAAGAGATATTTATTACCAAAGAAGGTAAGGATTTAATGATTGGATTTAATCCTAAATTCCTGATTGATGCTCTGAGGGTTATCGATGACGAAGAAGTTGATCTTTATCTCATGAATGCAAAGGCACCATGCTTTATCAAGGATGAGAATGAAAGCTATATTTATCTGATTCTTCCGGTAAACTTTAATGCTATTTAGAGAAAAGCAGGTGAAAAAATATGGAAATTATAAAATTAAGAGAAGAATTTATCAAGTTAGGCCAGGCTCTTAAGGCTGCTGGACTGGTGGAGTCGGGAGTGGAGGCAAAAGAAGTGATTCAGGACGGACTGGTAGAAGTAAATGGAGAAATCGATACCAGACGCGGGCGGAAACTGTATGCCGGAGATATAGTATCTTTTGACGGAGAGAAAATAAAAATTGAAGATTAACTCTTTGAAATTAAAGAATTTTAGAAATTATGATCTTTTGTCACTGGAATTTGATCCTGCTACTAATATTTTCTATGGGGATAATGCACAGGGAAAGACCAATATTCTGGAGTCGGTTTATCTCTGTGCGACTACCAAGTCTCATAGAGGGACAAAAGACAGAGATTTAATTCAGTTTGAAAAAGATGAGTCTCATATTGAAGTATTAGTGGAAAAAAAAGGAATGGTTCATCAGATTGACATGCATCTGAAAAAGAACAGTCCCAAGGGGATTGCCATTAATAAAATTCCTATCAGGAAGGCCAGTGAATTATTTGGAATTATCAATATTGTTTTTTTCTCACCGGAGGATCTGAATATTATAAAAAACGGACCTTCGGAGAGAAGAAGATTTGTCGATCTGGAATTGTCCCAGCTTGACAGAGTATATCTTAGCAATCTATCTAACTACAATCGAATTGTGAATCAGCGTAATCATTTATTAAAGGATATATACAGACAGAACAGTCTCATAGATACTTTAGATATATGGGATTTGCAATTGATTGAGTATGGGACAAAGATTATTGAGGCAAGGAAGATTTTCATCGAACAGGTAAACGAAATTATTTCCGGAATACACAGAAAACTTACCGGTGAGAGGGAGGATCTTTTTCTCATATATGAGCCTAATACGGGTAATTATACGCTGGAACAGGCCTTAATCAAAAACAGGGAGAGAGATTTAAGAATGCAGAGTACTTCTGTAGGACCTCACAGAGACGATGTATGTTTTCAATCAGGAAATATAGATATTCGTAAATTCGGTTCGCAGGGACAGCAGAGAACGGCAGCATTATCTCTGAAACTTGCAGAGATAGAGATGGTAAAAAGGATCACGAGAGATAAACCGGTTCTTTTACTTGATGATGTTTTGTCTGAACTGGACAAACACAGGCAAAACTATTTATTAGATAGTATTGATGATATACAGACATTGATCACCTGTACGGGGGTTGATGAATTTGTCAATCATCGTTTTTCTATAAACAAAATATTTCATGTCCATGAAGGACAGGTAACAGGAGAGAACTAGGAGGATAATATGAGTACAGAAAAGGTACAGCATGAATATGGAGCAGATGAGATTCAGATTCTGGAAGGACTGGAAGCTGTAAGAAAACGTCCTGGTATGTATATCGGAAGCACCTCATCTCGAGGACTTCATCATTTGGTTTATGAAATCGTAGATAATTCTGTGGATGAGGCTCTGGCCGGATTCTGCGATACGATTACAATTACGATCAATGAGGATAATTCAGTTACAGTTGTGGATAATGGACGTGGAATACCGGTAGGTATTAATCACAAATCCGGGCTTCCGGCAGTAGAGGTCGTATTTACAGTACTTCATGCCGGGGGAAAATTTGGCGGTGGAGGATACAAGGTGTCCGGAGGTCTTCACGGAGTGGGAGCTTCTGTTGTAAATGCGCTCTCAAACTGGCTTGAAGTTGAAATCTGCAATGAAGGAAAAATATATAAACAGCGGTATGAGAGAGGAAAAGTCGTACAGAAGCTGGAAGTTATAGGAGAATGTGAAGCTGGAAAAACAGGAACTAAGGTTACTTTCATGCCGGATGATACGATTTTTGAGGAAACAGTATTTGACTATGATATTTTAAAACAGCGTTTTCGTGAGATGGCATTTCTTACAAAGGGACTTCGAATTATCCTCCGGGATGAAAGGGAAGAAAATGTAAGAGAGAAGACCTTTCATTACGAGGGAGGAATCAAGGAATTTGTAACCTACTTGAACAGAAGCAAGACTGCTCTCTATGAGGATGTAATTTACTGTGAGGGAACGGTAAATAATGTTCAGGTAGAGGTGGCTATGCAGCATAATGATTCTTACAGTGACAATACTTATGGATTTGTAAATAATATTACAACTCCTGAGGGTGGTACACATATTGTAGGATTCAGGAATGCTCTGACCAAGACATTTAATGACTATGCAAGAAAGAATAAGATATTAAAGGACAGTGAACCAAATCTGTCCGGTGAAGATATAAGAGAAGGATTAACTGCAATCGTCAGTGTTAAAATTGAGGAGCCTCAGTTTGAAGGGCAGACGAAGCAGAAGCTTGGAAACAGTGAAGCAAGAGGTGCGGTGGACAGCATCGTAAGTAAGCAGCTGGAGATTTATCTGGAGCAGAACCCGGTGGTTGCAAAGATGACCATTGAAAAATCCGTACTTGCCCAAAGGGCAAGAGAAGCTGCAAGAAAGGCAAGAGATCTCACCAGAAGAAAATCAGCACTTGATGGAATGGCACTTCCGGGTAAACTGGCAGACTGTTCAGATAAAGATCCGAGCAAATGCGAAATCTACATCGTAGAGGGAGATTCAGCCGGAGGTTCTGCAAAGACTGCAAGAGATCGTGCTACTCAGGCTATTCTTCCGCTTCGTGGAAAGATTCTGAACGTGGAAAAAGCAAGGCTGGATAAGATATACGGCAATGCAGAGATTAAGGCAATGATTACTGCATTTGGAACCGGTATCCATGATGATTTTGATATTTCAAAGCTTCGTTATCACAAGATTATTATTATGACGGATGCCGACGTGGACGGTGCTCATATCAGCACGCTTCTGTTGACATTTTTATATCGTTTTATGCCTGAACTGATCAAACAGGGATATGTATATCTGGCTCAGCCGCCACTTTACAAGCTTGAGAAAAATAAAAAGGTATGGTATGCATACAGCGATGAAGAGTTGGATTCCATTTTGAAAGAAGTAGGAAGAGATACGAACAATAAGATTCAGAGATATAAGGGTCTGGGAGAAATGGATGCAGATCAGCTTTGGGAGACGACCATGGATCCGGAACACCGTATCCTGCTTCGTGTTACTATGGATGATGAATCTACATCAGAGCTGGATCTTACATTTACAACTCTGATGGGTGATAAAGTTGAGCCAAGAAGAGAATTTATTGAAGAAAATGCAAAATATGTACAGAATTTGGATGTATAGGAGAGGATAAGAGATGGAAGACAATATTTTTGATAAAGTCCACGAAGTGGATTTGAAGAAGACGATGGAGACTTCTTACATCGACTATGCCATGAGCGTTATCGCCTCCCGTGCACTGCCGGATGTAAGAGATGGTCTGAAACCGGTGCAGAGAAGAATTCTGTATTCTATGATCGAGTTAAACAATGGTCCGGACAAACCGCATAGAAAATGTGCGCGTATTGTCGGTGATACCATGGGTAAATATCATCCTCACGGAGACAGTTCCATTTATGGTGCCCTGGTAAATATGGCACAGGAATGGTCTACCAGATATCCGCTGGTGGATGGTCATGGAAACTTTGGTTCTGTAGATGGTGACGGCGCTGCGGCTATGCGTTACACAGAGGCAAGACTGAGTAAAATTTCCATGGAAATGACGGCAGATATTAACAAGGATACGGTTGATTTTACTCCTAACTTTGATGAGACGGAGAAGGAGCCGGTGGTGCTTCCTTCCAGATTTCCGAATCTTCTTGTAAATGGTACATCCGGTATTGCTGTAGGAATGGCTACCAATATTCCTCCTCATAATCTGAAAGAGGTTATTAATGCGGTAGTTAAAATTATTGACGATCAGATTGATGAAAATGGTGAAACTACCATGGAAGATATCCTGCAGATTGTGAAAGGACCTGATTTTCCGACGGGTGCCATGATTCTGGGTACCAGAGGAATTGAAGAGGCCTACAGAACAGGACGAGGAAAGATACGCGTTCGCGCGGTGACGGATATTGAATCCATGCCAAATGGCAAGAGCAGGATTGTCGTAACCGAACTTCCTTACATGGTAAATAAGGCCCGTCTGATTGAAAAGATTGCAGAACTGGTAAGGGATAAGAAGCTGGATGGAATTACCGAATTAAGTGACCAGTCCAGCAGAGAAGGAATGCGAATCTGCATCGAACTTCGCCGTGATGTGAATCCGAATGTACTCCTGAACCAGTTATATAAACATACACAGCTTCAGGATACTTTTGGCGTGATTATGCTTGCTCTGGTAAATAACGAGCCGAAGGTAATGAACCTTCTGGATATGCTGAATTATTATCTTCTTCATCAGGAAGAAGTAGTGACACGACGCACAAAATATGAGTTAAATAAAGCAGAAGAGCGTGCACATATCTTAAAAGGTTTATTGATTGCTCTGGATAATATTGACGAGGTAATTAAGATTATCAGAGGTTCCTCCACTGTACAGACTGCAAAGACTGAATTAATGGAACGATTTGAGTTATCCGATGTACAGGCACAGGCTATCGTAGACATGCGTCTGCGTGCTCTTACCGGTCTGGAAAGAGAGAAGCTTGAGAATGAGTACAATGAGCTGATGGTAAGAATCGGTGAATTAAAAGCAATTCTTGCAGACAGAAAACTGCTTCTCGGTGTGATTAAGAAAGAAATTCTGATTATCCGCGATAAATATGGTGATGAGAGAAGAACATCCATAGGATTTGATGAGTATGACATTTCCATGGAAGATCTGATTCCGAAGCAAGATGTTGTGATTACCATGACGAAGCTTGGGTATATAAAGAGAATGTCTCATGATACTTTCAAGGCTCAGAACCGCGGAGGTAAGGGAATCAAGGGTATGCAGACTCTGGAGGAAGATTATGTAGAAGAGCTGTTTATGACTCACAGTCATCATTATATCATGTTCTTTACAAATACCGGCCGTGTATACCGGATGAAGGCATATGAGATACCGGAAGCAAGCAGAACTTCCAGAGGAACAGCCATTATAAACCTTCTTCAGCTTCAGCCGGGAGAGAAGATTACAGCTGTTATCCCGATAGATGAGTACAGGGAAGGCGAGTATCTGTTCATGGCAACGAAGAAAGGTCTGGTAAAGAAAACCCCGATCAGAGAATACATGAATGTGAGAAAGACCGGACTTGCTGCCATTACACTGCGAGAAGAAGATGAACTGATCGAAGTGAAATATACAGATGATGATAAGGATATTATTCTGGTTACAAAATATGGACAATGTATTCGATTCAATGAGAAGGATGTCCGCTCAACAGGAAGAACATCTATGGGTGTAAGAGGTATGAATCTTACAGATCGGGATGAAGTAATTGGCATGCAGCTGGATTCTCAGGGAACTCATCTTCTGATCGCTTCAGAAAAAGGTATGGGAAAACGGACTGCCATGGAAGAATTTACTCCTCAGAATCGTGGAGGAAAAGGAGTAAAATGCTATAAGATTACAGAAAAGACCGGAAATGTGGTAGGTGTGAAAGCAGTAGATGAAGATGACGAGATTATGATCATCAATACAGAGGGAATCGTCATCCGTATGAAATGTGATGGAATCTCTGTTCTTGGAAGAATTACTTCCGGTGTAAAACTGATTAATCTGGAAGATAAAATTACCGTTGCAAGTATTGCAAAAGTACGCAAGGGTGATGAAGAAAATGTAAATGAGAACGAAAATGGAAATGAAATCGAAAATATGGAGGGGGAGGAATCATAGATTCATCGCCCCCGACATAATACATCCGCCTTTGGCGCCACAGCTTTTAATTTCATCAAATTGTGAATCATTAAATTTTATACCGCCGATTGCATAGACCGGAAGGTCTGTGCATTGACAGACATTACGAAGGAATTCCGTCCCACGGGGAGGGATTCCTTTTTTGCAGTCTGTGGTATAAATATGTCCTGCGGTTAAATAATCAGCTCCCAGTTTTACTGCTTCTAAAGCATCTTCTGTGGAATGTACAGATGTGCCGATCAATTTAAAATACTCCAGTTGATTATATTTTTCCCGAAGAACGGAAAGCGGAAGATGAATAGCTTTGCAATTCAGTTTTCTGGCAGCATTTATAAAATTGTGCAGGATACAGGGAACCTGATAGGAATTGCATATATCCATTACCTGACGTGCAAGAATGAGATATTCTTCCTCTTCCATGTCTTTTTCCCGGAGAATCACAGCATGTGGATGGAGGCGGCAGACCCGTTCTATCTGTTCCGGCAGCGGGCGGGAACAGATATGACGGTTTGTCACTGCAATAACATCATTGTAATTCATTATTTTGATACTCCTGTTAAGGGTGAGGATGCGCTTGCACCTTTCTCAATCACTTTTCCACATCCGGATAAATAAGCCATTCTTCCGGCCTGGATAGCAAGTTTAAATGCTTCTGCCATAAGAGGAATATTGCCCGCGCTGGCAATCGCAGTATTTGCCATAACAGCAGCAGCACCCATTTCCATGGCTTCACATGCCTGAGAAGGACGTCCTATACCTGCGTCTACGATAATAGGAAGATCAATCTCATCGATCAGAATACGGATGAAATCTTTGGTGCAAAGTCCCTTGTTAGAACCGATTGGTGCACCAAGAGGCATAATACATGCAGCACCTGCGTTGACCATTGCTCTTGCGGCATTCAGATCAGGGTACATATAAGGCATAACAATAAATCCTTCTTTTGCAAGAATTTCAGTTGCTTTGATCGTTTCATAATTATCCGGAAGGAGATATTTAGAGTCTGGGATTACTTCCAGTTTCACAAAATTACTTCCGCATATCTCTCTGGAAAGTCTGGCAATACGGACAGCTTCCTCCGCTGTTTTAGATCCGGAAGTATTGGGAAGCAGAGTTACATGATCCGGAATATAGTCCAGAATATTGGTAGTATCCTGCTCACTGGTGCGGCGAAGTGCCATGGTAATAATCTGAGCTTCTGCTTTTTCAACACATGCCTGAATCAGTTCCAGAGAATATTTACCGGAACCTAATATAAAACGGGAGGTAAATTCATGACCTCCAATGATTAATTTATCGTCTGTAAAATTCATAATATCAGTCCTTCTTTCTTTTGTTTTCCAGAATTAGTCTGGTAATCATATTTGCTTCATGGGCAGCACAGATAGCTACCCTGGGTGCCATAAGTCCGTTACCCGGTGCGGATTCGCTGGTCTCATCCCCGCATAAATAGAAATTTGATGTAATCTTCCTGGTGCGGATTTTATTACTGTCTCCATATCCGGCCATTCCCGATGCGGCAACTATTTTCTTTCCTGGGAAATGTTCTAGTATACCATTTACCAGTATTGCCTTTGATTCAGGGTCGTCAAAAGCCTCACATATGATGTCATTTTCCTGAAATAATTCACAAATATTTTCTTTAGTAACCTTTACACAGCTGGTTCTGATATCCAGATAAGGATTAATTTTCATAAGAATAGAAACAATAGCTTCTGTCTTATACATACCAATATGCTCCATAAAATACTGCTGACGGTTCAAATTCGTGATATCTACAATGTCAAAATCAATCAAATGAAGATGTCCTACTCCGATTCGGGCAAGGTAACATGCCACATTGGAACCAAGACCTCCCAATCCGGCGATTGCAACATTTCCACTGGTGAGCTTTTCCTGTATTTCAGAGGAATGGCGGTTGATGAGAGCTTCCGATATCTGTTCTCTGGTAAGTAAATTCTGCATAATCTAGCCTCCTCCTACAAAACTGACCACTTCCAGATGATCTCCATCATTTAAAGAAACAGAAGTATACTCTGATTTGGGAATAATATTTCCATTTAATTCAACAGCAATCCGATTTAATTTGTATTGATTCTGTTCCAGATATTCAGACAGTGTCATAGGCAGAGTTAAGAAAATTTCATTTCCATTTACCGTTATCATAAATCCTCCTTTCCGATAGAAAAAAAGAAGTCCACAAAGAAATACACCCGTGGTGGTGCACCCCTTCATGAACTTCTGTTCAATCTCAATTATTACAATATGTAATTCAGATTCAGTATAAAAATATATGAGTAAAATGTCAATTATTTTTTACTGTTCAAGTTCCCGAATAATAATTTCAGCAACCTTTTTTACAGTATTGGCAACAAATGTTGTACACTGTGCTTTTCTTTCCGGAGAATTTTTTTCTTTCCCTTTTGTAAGAACACGACAGCAGGTAGCTCCACAGGTTTCTTTAAAATAATCATGAAGCTCGTTAGTAAGTTCAAAACATTTCGTAATCTTCGGATCACCTGGTGTTTTTCTTCCAAAGAAATATCCGAGACACATCGTTCCACCTGCAAGTGCACCGCAGATACATCCTCCGCCGCCAAGACCCCATGGAAATCCGGAACTCATAGCAATGGCGTCATCTGACAAATCAATTTCAAAATGTTTTCTGATTGCATAAATTACAGATTCAGAACAGGCAAATCCGGAATTAAAAATATCAACAGCATCCTTCTGAAGCTGTTCCATATCAATATTAGTAGTCATAGAGAAACCTCCTTTGATTTTCTTAAATATATTTTATAACAATTGGTATGATTTGGAAAGTTTATTTTTCGTTGACTTGATTTTAAAGCTGCATTGCTATTATACTATTTAAAGAAAGCAAAAGATAAGGAGGACAACAATGCGTACAGTTAATGTAAGTGAAATTACGAAGAATATCAAAGAAATGTGTATTGAAGCCAATCACTTTCTTTCTAAAGATATGGATGATGCGATGAGACAGGCTGTAGAGACAGAAGAGGCACCGCTGGGAAAACAGATTTTAAATCAGCTTCAGGATAATCTCCGCATTGCCGCTGAGGATATGATTCCAATATGTCAGGATACCGGAATGGCAGTCGTATTCCTGGAAGTAGGACAGGAAGTTCATTTTGAAGGCGGAAGTATAACGGAGGCTGTCAATGAAGGGGTCCGCCAGGGATATGTAGAGGGATTCCTGCGTAAATCAGTAGTTGGAGATCCGATTATCCGTGAAAATACGAAAGATAATACCCCGGCTGTTATTCATTATAATATAGTGGACGGCGATAAAGTTAAGATAAAAGTTGCTCCAAAAGGATTTGGCAGTGAAAATATGAGTCGTGTATTCATGTTGAAGCCTGCTGATGGTATAGAAGGAGTAAAGAATGCTATTCTTACTGCAGTAAAAGATGCAGGTCCAAATGCCTGCCCTCCAATGGTTGTAGGTGTCGGAATCGGCGGTACCTTCGAAAAATGTGCTCTGATGGCAAAGGAAGCATTGACAAGAGAAGTTGGGACACATTCAGAAATTGAATGGGTGAAATCTCTGGAAGAAGAGATGGTTGAAAAAATTAACGGACTCGGAATCGGCCCCGGTGGTCTCGGAGGAAGAGTGACTGCACTTGCCGTTAATGTAAATACCTATCCAACTCATATAGCAGGTCTTCCGGTGGGAATTAATATCTGCTGTCATGTGAACAGACATATTATCAGGGAGGTATAGAGATGGAAAAATATATTCAGGCACCAATTACAAAAGAAGAGGCACAGAAGCTGCGTGCAGGTGATTACGTCTATATTACCGGTACTATCTATACTGCCCGTGACGCAGCTCATAAGAGAATGGATGAAACTCTTAACAGAGGTGAGAAGCTTCCGGTTGATATCGAAAATCAGATGATCTATTATATGGGACCATCCCCTGCAAGAGAAGGAAGACCAATTGGTTCTGCCGGTCCTACGACAGCAAGCCGTATGGATAAATATGCTCCGAGGCTTCTGGATCTGGGACTTGGAGCAATGATAGGAAAAGGAAAAAGAAGCCAGGCAGTGCTGGATGCCATCGTGAGAAATCAGAGTGTTTACTTTGCAGCTGTTGGTGGAGCGGGAGCATTATTATCAAAATGTATCAAAAAATCAGAAGTAGTTGCCTACGATGATCTGGGAGCAGAAGCAATCCGCAAACTGGAAGTAGAAGATTTTCCTGTGATTGTAGTGGCAGACTGTGAAGGCAATAATCTGTATGAGACGGCGATTAAGGAGTATCAGAAATAATGAAAAGAATTATTATGATGGTATTAAGAAATATTCTTCTTGTGCCATATATGTGGATAAAACTTTGTTATCATGCATCTCATGTGGATAAGTATACAGAAGAAGAACATTATGAAATGCTCCGCTTTATTACCCGTCGTGCAAATATTGGCGGAAATGTAACGGTAGATGTGCATGGACAGGAAAATATTCCGGATCAAGATGGATTTATGTTCTATCCAAATCATCAGGGGCTTTATGATGTACTTGCAATTCTGGATGTATGTCCTCATCCCTTCTCTGTTGTAGCAAAGAAAGAAGTTCAGAATATACAATTTCTGAAACAGGTGATTGCCTGTATGCGTGCATATTTGCTTGACAGGGATGATGTCCGTCAGGCAATGCAGGTAATTATCGATGTAACAAAAGAAGTAAAGAATGGAAGAAATTATCTTATATTTGCAGAAGGAACACGTTCTAAAAATGGAAACCATCCCGGAGAGTTTAAAGGTGGAAGCTTTAAAGCAGCTACAAAAGCACAATGTCCGATTGTACCGGTAGCTCTGATAGATTCATTTAAACCTTTTGATACGAATACGATTAAACCGGTAACAGTTCAGGTACATTTTCTGAACCCCCTATATTATGAAGAATATAAAGATATGAAGACTAATCAGATTGCAGCAGAAGTAAAGAGAAGAATTGAAGAAGTAATACATGCAAATACGTCTGATTAAAAAGAAAAGAAAAATATAAAAAAACATGTTGACAAGTAAACAAGGGGATAGTATAATAACCCTTGCTGGAGAAATACTCAAGAGGCTGAAGAGGCGCCCCTGCTAAGGGTGTAGGTCGGGTGACCGGCGCGAGGGTTCAAATCCCTCTTTCTCCGTTAAGGCGAAAACTGCTGAGAAAGTTCAGTAGTTTTTTGTTTGCCTTATGAGGCGTGGAAGCAAATAGAAGTTTTAACAAAACTTCCTATTATCAGACGCTGAAATGTGAATGTCAAAAAAAGTTGAAAAAAGTTTAAAAAAACTATTGACAAACACATATGAATCATGATATTATGTTTGAGCTGACTCAGTGAGACAGCAAAA